>DATKNJ010000265.1:0-3582 GCA_035541395.1 Anaerolineales bacterium | reverse complement strand
TGGCCGCCGCTCTATCCGCTTTTGCTGGCGGGATTAAGTCTTTTCACGCGTTTGGATATTTTCCATGTGGCTTGGTATTTAAATATTCTGCTTTTCCCGCTGAATATTTGGTTATGGGGAATCTTATTCGAACGCGTTTTTTCCAATCAACTTTATTACGCGTTATTTGGAAGCCTCGCCGCATTGCTATCCAGTTCGATGATTCGGATTTATGCCAATGTGGCCTCTGATCCGCTTTTTGTCACGTTCATGATTTTGTTTTTTTTGGCCGGCGGGGAATATCTTAAATCACCCTCCTCGCGCACATTGTGGTGGATGTTCATCCTCGCGGGCTTATCGATGCTTCAACGTTATCTCGGCATCGTGTTGTTCGGCGTTGGCGGACTGATCGTTCTTTCGAAAGATAGTTGGCGCGGCGCTTGGAAGTTGATTCTGCCCGCGGGTTTATCTTTTCTCCCTTCCGCGCTTTGGCTGTTCTTTCATAACTATCTAGGATATAACACTTTCTTCGGCGGGCGCTCTTACGATCAGATGTGGCCATTGGAAAACATGAGCCTCTCGATGACCAAAATCCTGCATTGGTTCTTGCCGTATCTGCCCGGCCTTCAAACATTGCTTTTGAATCCCTGGTCGATTTTGCTGCCGCTTTTGTTGATTCTGGCCTTGTTGAATCTCAAGAATAGAGCCAATTGGTCATCGTGGATCAAATCTCTCGCGGGGGTTTATGTCTGGCCGAGTCTGGTCTTTGCAGTTGTGTATTATTTTCTACTGGCTTTTACAGTCAACACTATCGACCACCGCGATCTCACGTCTGATCGGTATTACATTATCGTCCTTCCGGTGATTCTGACTTTCGTTTTTCTCACGGCTGATCATCTTGTTATTTCGCATTTCAATCAAAATCGAATCGTTCATTATGGTGCGCTGGCCCTTGTGATTCTTTGGCTTGTTTATCCTTTATACGATATGCAAGATTATTTACGAAAAGCTCTCGTGCAAGGCGAACCGAGTAATTACAACATTTACAACTCGAGCTATTTCACTGAGATGAAAGTTACCAAAGTGGGCCGCGAGCTTGTGCAGGCTCATCCGCAAGATACTTTTTATAGCAATTATGTCAACTTGCTTTGGTTTCAATATCATCGGCCGATTCATGTACTTTTGCCGGTGGACAATTCTCTCCCACAGGGTGAACGCGTTTCCATCTTGCAGAAGAATTATCCTGGTTGGCCGAGCGAGGCCAGCGGATATATTATCTGGTATACGCCCAACGAATATAAGTATCTCGCCTCTCCCGCAGACTTGAGCTTGATTGCCCATCTTGAGCTGGTCTACAAAGATAAAGATGGCGAGATCTATCGCGTCACGCCGAAATAAAAAAATCCTCTCGCATAGCGAGAGGATTTTTTCTCAACGCTTTTAGAACAACCCTATGACTTTGCCTGTCTTCAAATCCAAATCGACATCATAAAACACAGGGCGTGTTGGCAGGCCGGGCATCGTGCGCATATCACCCAAAAGCGGATACAAGAATCCTGCGCCAACTGCTGCGCTGATGTCGCGTATCGGCACGCGGAAACCTGTCGGCGCGCCTTTCAGGCTGGCGTCCGTGGTGAACGAGAGATGGGTCTTCGCCATGCATAACGGCAGCTTATCGAATCCGAGCTTGGTGTAGAGTTCGATCTTGGCTTCAGCTTCGGGCGAATAATCCACACCATCTGCGCGATAGATTTCGCGGCAGATCGTTTCGATCTTTTCTTTGATCGGATTCTCGAGAGGATAGAGGAACTTGAAGTTGCTCGGCTTCTCGGCGGCCTTTACCACTGCCTCGGCTAATTTCTTCGCGCCCGCGCCGCCATCGGCCCAATGTGTGGACACAATCGCATTCATCGCGCCGAATTCCAACGCGGCCATGCGAATCATTTCCACTTCCGCAGGTGTATCGGTGGGGAAGGAGTTGACGGCCACAACTACATTCACGCCATACTTCACAGCATTTTGAATGTGCCGTTCGAGATTCGGTAACCCTTTACGAAGCAATTCAAGGTTTTCTTCAGTGTATTCAGATGCAAGTGGTTTTCCCGCGACCACTTTCGGACCACCGCCATGCATCTTGAGCGCGCGCACAGTCGCAACCATCACCACGACTTGCGGAATTAGACCCGAGTAGCGGCACTTAATATCGAAGAATTTTTCCATGCCGATATCCGCGCCGAAGCCGGATTCAGTGATGACATAATCGGCCAGTTTGAGCGCGATCTTATCCGCGATGATGGAACTGTTCCCATGAGCGATGTTGGCAAATGGTCCCGCGTGAACGATGGCGGGGGTCCCTTCCAGAGTTTGCATCAGGTTCGGCTTGATGGCATCCTTCATCAACACAGTCAACGCGCCGGCTACGCCCAAATCTTCCGCAGTGATGGCTTCGCCTTTTTTGTTGGTGCCGATCACCATCGCGCCGAGTCGTTCGCGCATATCTTCGAGACTCGTCGTCAGCGCCAGGATGGCCATGATCTCGGATGCCACTGTAATGTCGTAGCCTGAACGATGCTCGAATCCTTTTTCATCGGGGCCAAGGCCAACTTCGATCTCGCGCAAGAAGCGATCATTGACATCGATTACGCGCCGCCATGTGATCGAAGCAGGATCGATATCGAGCCGTACAAAGCGCGAACGCTCTTCGGGTGTCAACGCATTGGGATCGGTTTTCTCGATGCCCAACTTTTTTAAGCGCCTCATCATATTGGATGAAAATTTGCGATTGCCTTTTTTGTCGGGCGGGCATAAAGCGTTGAACAACTTCTCATCATCCTGCATGCGTTCGTGCATCATACGCGCGTCGATGGCCGCCGAACAGAGATTGTGCGCAGCTGTGATGGCGTGAATGTCGCCGGTCAGATGCAAATTGAAATCTTCCATCGGAACGATTTGACTATAGCCACCGCCTGCCGCGCCGCCCTTGATTCCGAACGTCGGCCCTTGAGAGGGTTGGCGGATTGCAGCGATTACTCTTTTGCCAAGATGCGCGCCGAGAGCTTGCGCCAGTCCTACTGTGGTTGTGGTTTTGCCTTCGCCCAATGGCGTGGGCGTAATGGCAGTGACATCAATATATTTTCCGTTGGGGCGTTTCTGTAACCGCTCGAGAATTTCGAGTTTGATCTTGGCTTTGTATGGTCCATACAACTCAATCTCATCTGGACGAATCCCCAGTTCTGTCGCGACTTGCAGGATCGGTTTTAATTGGGCTTCCTGCGCGATCTCAATATCCGAAGGCACAGGTCGGCGTAATTTCAACTTGGTCGGTACAAACTTTGCGACAGCTTTTTTGCGAACAGCCTTTACTTTTGAAGGCTTGGCCATCTTTGTTTTGGTTGCCATTTTCTCTCCTTGCAACGACTTGTTTGCTTTTTGATTGTCGGACAATACTTCGATTTCGGGAATAGACTTCCTTCCCCCGTTTTGGATAATTTTTGTCATGCTCTGATTTTGGTGCCGATTATTTCACCTTCCAAAGCGCGTTTCAGGTTTCCAGATTCTTCGCCGGAGAAAATCAGAACTTCCAAATTCGGGTTTTGCTGAACG
>DATKNJ010000264.1:0-30930 GCA_035541395.1 Anaerolineales bacterium | reverse complement strand
GCTGGGCGAATGGTGGAAGATCGAGGAAGGACTCCAGAACCTGGGCGCGTTTCTCGAACAACGCTTCGCGCGGGACAACGAAGCTGGCGCCAGTTCCCGATTCGTGCGCGGCTTCCTGACCGCTTCCCTGCTCTTCTGCGTTGGCCCATTGACGATCCTCGGCTCCATCAACGACGGCCTGCGCGGCGACTACAACTTGTTGGCGGTCAAATCCGTGTTGGACGGTTTCGCGTCGCTGGCATTTGCATCCACGTTGGGCATCGGTGTTTTATTTTCCGCGGTTGTGATTCTCGCTTATCAAGGCGGCATCAGTCTGTTGGCCGCGCAACTCAGCGCGATTTTGTCTGATCCGATGATCGCCGAGATGACTGCTACCGGCGGCGTGATTCTGATGGGACTGGCTATCAGCAGCTTGCTGGAGATCAAACGAATCCGCGTAGGGAATTTTCTGCCCGCGTTAGCCATTGCTCCATTGATCGTTTGGATTCTGGCTCGGTTTGGAATCCACTAAATCGAATCAAAAAGACACAGTGAAAGCTGTGTCTTTTTGATTCGCAAAATTTACTTATCTGCTTCTGCCAATGCGGCATCCAAAGCTTGTTGATAAGCAGAGAATGGCTGCGCGCCATCTATCGTGTTTGTCTTTGTCTGGCCATTGACTGTGTACGAGATCACAAAAAACGGCGTCCCTGTGATGCCCGCAGCCTTGGCATCCTGATAATCTTGATTGACCCGGCCCAGATATTTATTACTCTGGAAGCACGAATTGAATGCGGTCATATCCAAGCCAATGCTTTTTGCCATGGCCTGCAAACGGGGCAAGGTGAACGAGCCCACATTTTCTCCCAAGACATTGGTGAAGAGCGAATCGTGCATTTCCCAAAATTTATTCTGGTCGGCAGCGCAATAAGCGGCCATGGCCGCATTCTGAGATTCGGCTCCGCTGCCAATATTCTGACTCACCCAGTTCCCGGCTGAACGAAAGGTGAATTGAACCTTGTTCGTTTTGACGTAAGCGTCGACCACCTGAGACTCAGTGTTCTCCCAAAATCGTTGGCAGAAGGGACATTGATAATCAGAAAATTCGACCAGCTTCACCGGTGAATTTGGATCCCCGGTTGAGTTACCGTTTGCATCGGGACGCGCCGACGGAGTGATGGATTGAACTGTTACGGCCGGTTTAAGCTGCGGAAGGACCAGTCCAAAGACAACCAACAACGCGCCCAGGCAGATCAGCCCAATCGTGATCCAGCGCGAGCGTTGTTGTGCGCGGCGGCGCTGCTCGCGGCGCGTTTGACGTTTGCTCATATCTCTTTGATCATTGCTCATGGAATTTATCTCCTTGATTGATGGAAACAAAAAGGATGCAATTGGTCTGCATCCTTTTCGTAACTAAGTCATGATCCGTTGGAACTACTTTCCGATCTCTGCCAAAGCGGCATCGATCTTGGTTTGAAAATCACTGAATGGAACCGCACCTTCAATCAACTCCGATTTCGGTTGTCCATTGACAGTATAACTCAACACAAAGGAAGGCGTAGCCTGGACATTATTGGCGTGCGCATCCGCAAAATCCTGATCGGTTTGCTTATCGTATTTGCCTCCATTGAAACAGGACTGGAACTGCGTCATATCCAAACCAATCTCCTTCGCGAACGCCATCAGGCGATTGTTCGCAAAGTCGCCGGAGTTTTCCGCTTTCTGATTGGCAAATAAAATATCGTGCATCTCCCAGAATTTGTTCTGGTCGCCGGCGCAGTAAGCTGCTTCAGCCGCAGACTTGGATTCGGCCCCGATGAAATTACCGTAAGAGCGATACACAAAGTAAACCTTGCCAGTGGCAACATAAGAATCCATGACTTGCGATTCTGTGTTTTGATAGAAACGAAGGCAATATGGACATTGGAAATCTGCGAATTCCGTTATTTTGATCGGCGCATTCGGATCTCCAGCCATATTTGCATTCACCTGCGGACGAGTCCGCGGCTCCGCAGTCGCGATGGCTCCAACGGGTTGCACATTCGGATAAATCAGAAAAAATGCAATGACCAGAGCAACCGCCACCACAACACCGATCGTCCAAAAGCGGGACCGCTGTTCAGCACGGCGACGCTGCTCGCGGCGCGCCTGGCGTTTGCTCGTACCTTCTTTACCCATAAGTCCTTCTCCTCTCAATGAGACATCTAGAAGTAAGGTCGAAATTTTCTCACGGTCAAGGAGATTTGTCTAGCAGTGGTTAAAAAGTTTCTCATTTTTCCAGGCGCGCGTCCATCCATATCAGCGCAATCTTGAATACCTCCTCCTGGTCCGGTTCGTTATGAATTTCATGATACCAGTCATCCCAGATGTGAAGCGTGATATTCCGGCCGCCGTTGCGCGCAAAAGTCCGGCTGGAATCTGCCAATGAGATGCGATCCGCGCCGCCATGCATCAGCAGCAGCGGAAGCGGAAAGTCGGCGGCATGTGCCAAAGCCCATTCACCGGCGTCATACATCTCAACGAAGAGCCGCGCCGAAATTTTATCGTGCACAAGCGGATCATTTCTATAGGCTTCGACAACTTTTGGATCATGCGAGAGCGCGTTCGTTTCCAGACCCGAGGCCTGCGTAAAGCCGGGCCAGATACGATTCATAAACCGAGCCAAAGCAACCTGCGCTGCAGGAGGCTCAAATGCCAGTTCCAACCACGGTCCGGTTGCAATGACACCCGCCAGGTTTGGTTTGCGACGAAACGCGAAGTTAATGACTTCGTTTCCGCCCATGCTGTGGCCGTAGAGAAAACACGGCAGTCTTGGATAACGCTGTTTTGCCTGCACGATCAAAAGCCCGATATCATCCATCAAAACTTCATAGGATGGAATATAACCGCGCCGTCCACCTGACTTTCCATGCCCGCGCTGATCAAAACCGAGCAAGATATAACCCATCTCAGTGAAAGCGCGCGCCACGTGTTCATATCGTCCGATGTGCTCACCATGTCCGTGAACAAGACAAGCAACGGCTTTAGGCTTCATGTCCGGTTCCCAAGCGCGGGCATAAATCTCTATGCCATCTTGCGTTTTCCAATTTAACTCGAACTGTTTCAATGCTTACCCTCCAATTATTCTCTTGAACTCGCCATCAAGGTGTTCAAGAGAAATGAAATATCAGCGTTCACATAGCCTCACCAATTTCAAATCGGCAATACGGATCGCCTTTTGCCATGCAGTGCGTTTCTATGACTTCATGCGGTTTACCCGTGGCCCATTCCACGGCCTCGCCAATCGAACCAACATATAGATAACAAATCGGTGTTTCACTTTTTCGGCCGTGGCAGATTCCACACGTTGACTCGAGATATGCAAGGTGGTCGCCCTCTTCGATCCAATTCTCCACTTGCGGATTGGACTTGCGCAACGCATCAGCCAAACTATTTAGGATAAATTTGATTCGCTGTCGTTCCGGTAAAAGCTTCAAAGCCACGCCCGCGATTCCCAATAGAGCTGCTTGTTCGCGCGTAGCGTATTGAAACGAGGCCTTTCCAATACGGCGCAACATACCGCGTCCGCCGCGGCCATAAAACTCCTCTATTGCCTGATTGAAACGCGCATATTGTACAGTTGGAATCGCAGGTTCAAGATTATCCGGCGGGAAGTTTCCTATGTAACGTTCCAAATCAGAGGTACGCAAGACCGCATTCAATCCATTCTCGCCCATCACTTCTTGCGCAGCGACCAAAGCCTGCCGCACAATCGTGTTGACAATCACCGCATCTGCTCTCTGCACCATGTCGTCTCCTACACTTGATACACAAAAACCGGATACTTCTCGCCTGTAAGTGCAAACCCCAAACTCTTATACAACGCCAGCGAAGACGAATTATCTCCTTGTGTGTTGACCGTCAGATGAGGCTTGCGACGCAACTGCATCTGAGCAATCAACTCGCTGACCAACGCCGCGCCGACTCCCTTCTTCTGCGCGTCCGGCCGGACCGCAAGCCTGGCGAGGTGAGCCCCAATCGGATTCCCCGTACTGATTTGATATCCGATCACGCCCTCATCTGTTTCCGCGACCGTTGAATGAATGGCCTGCGAATAAGCTCTGTCCAACGAATCGAGAGAATTGCACCAAAGCGGGGCAAAAGCTGCATTATCCACCTCGGTGACCGAGGATAAGTCATTTCTCGACATAGGCCGAATAGAAACTCCGCGCGGTGCTTCGCGCGGAGTAAAAGGCGGATGATTCCATTCCAGTAGAACAATATGCTGATATAAATCAAAATGCGCTGCTACTAAAATTTCCTGAAACCAGTGCTGCAAAGCGATCACCGCCACTTGCGCGCCGCCCACAGAATCGATCTCAGCGCGGGCCGCTTCCCATAACGGCGACCAGGCATCCAGTCCAGAGAGCGAAGCGGTGCAGGCAAATAATCGCACCCACGCGATTCCAGGCGGATCCTGCGGACAAGCCAACGCAGCTTGAATCCGTCCCTGACTTTCCAACACCCAATAATGAGGTGAACCCAACCAATCGAGCGGCGCGCGCCAATCGAGGTGACGATGTACGCGCGACTCAAAGTACATGAGGCTGGCGATCTGTTGCTGATCCGCAAAGACCGCCGGGCGGACCTGCAGGCTGATCGCTACCATGGCTTGATACGAACGAAGAATTTTACGATGCGATCGAAGAGCGAGGGATTTTTCTTGGACTCTACAGAGCCGACCATATTGAGGGCCGACTCGACAACCTGGCCGCGTTTCAGGCGAATGGCCGCGGCGGATTTTTTGACCATGGAGCGCAGATCGCCTTCGCCAGCCCGGTCAAAAATTTCAGCCGAGCGATCATACGCGTCCAGCGCTTCATCTGTGCGCTTGAGCGCTTCGAGCGCGGCAGCCTGATTGCCAAGCGCCATGCCCTGACGTTTCAGGTCGCCGGCCTCAGCAAAGATTTTATCGGTGCCGAACACAGCCCCCAATGACTCTTGCGCCTTACCAGCTTGCAGCAACGCGACGCTGAGATTATTTTTCATTTCAGCTGCAAGCAGATCAGAGCGTCCGAGCGTATATCCTTCGGCGGCGCGGCGGAACAAATCCGCGGCCTGCTCGAAGCGATCATTTTGGAAGGCGCGTTTGCCTTCTTCAGCTAATTTCGCGGGATCATCGTTTGGAGTTGCCATAATGAAATTGTTTTACAAGGTGATGTCGAGCAGACCCTCAGCTACCGAGCGCAAACGGTCTTTGGACATTTCGCTCATCTTCATCGCCAATTCAAGATAGGGGCGATTGACAGGCTGGCAGATGAAATTGCGCATTTCTTCAGGAAGTTCGAGAAACTTTTCCATTCCCTTTTGATCGGTCATCCATTTTCCAACCGGACCGTTCTTATCAAAGAATTCTTCCACTCGAATGCCAAACACTTCGATAACGCTCTCCAACTCGGGCACGGGAATGGGGCGTTCGCCCATTTCGTATGCTTTTAAACGCGCGGTCGAGATTCCCGTGGCCTCTGAAAGATTCTTGAGCGAGAGGTTGGCCTTGTTCCGTTCCTGACGAAGCAACACGCCTATCAAACGCTGGCGAACAGACATCAGCTTGGGCAAATCCACCGGCTCGACCGGAGTCGTATCATCCGAAATCACATCATGACCCCAAAAGTGGCGGATGGGCAATTTCAAATAATAGACCAGCACTTCCAGTTCAGGCAGAGACGGCGCGCGGCGTCCTTCTTCATAGGCTTTCAACATGCTACTCTTGATGCCAATGGCCTCCGCGCATTCCCTCGGAGAACGGCGCGCAGCCAGACGCGCGTCACGTATCAGAACGCCAAGCTTTTTCGTGCGAATGGTAATTTGAGTACGGATATCCATTGGGTTTCGCGCCTCACATCATAGTGAGCGAATTATAGCAGAGAAAGCCAGTCGCCCTTGCTAACGGCGTTGGCGGTTGGCAGCCAACACATCCGCCATGCTGGCGCCGAAGATTTCCGGGCCAAGTTTTAGACCAGCCGCCTGAATGCGGGTATAGAAAAGCGGGCGAATACCGGTCGGTTTGAGCTCGCCGATCACTTTACCATCGGTGGTGATGCTGGTTTGATCGAACTTGAACACATCCGTCAAAACGATGGTGTCACCTTCCATGCCTGCCACTTCGGTGATGGCCGTGATCTTGCGCGAGCCGTCCTTGAGGCGGGACTGCTGCACGATCACATCCACAGCGGCGGAAATTTGCTGGCGCACCACTTTCAGCGGCAAGTCCATGCCCGCCATCATCACCATAGTTTCCAAACGCGAGATCGCGTCACGCGGCGAATTGGCGTGCAGTGTTGTGAGCGATCCATCATGACCGGTGTTCATGGCTTGCAACATATCCAAGGCTTCACCGCCGCGCACTTCGCCGACCACGATTCGGTCAGGCCTCATGCGCAGTGAATTACGCACCAAATCGCGGATCGTCCGCTCGCCGTATCCTTCTGAGTTGGGCGTCTTGGTTTCCAAACGCACAATGTGATCCTGTTGCAATTGCAATTCCGCCGCGTCTTCAATTGTGACAATGCGCTCCTCCTCAGGGATAAAAGTGGAGAGCACATTCAACAAAGTGGTCTTGCCCGAACCGGTTCCGCCAGAGATCACAGTATTCAAGCGCGCCAACACACAAGCGCGAAGAAAATCAGCCATGCCTTGCGTGATGGAACCATATTGAATTAGCTGTTCAATCGTTAATTTATCGCGCCGAAATTTGCGGATGGTAATGGAGGGTCCGTCAATCGAGACCGGCGGGACTACGGCGTTCACGCGTGAACCATCAGGCAGGCGCGCGTCGACGGTGGCATTGTCCGCGTCAATGCGGCGACCCAGCGGCAGGACGATCCGTTCGATGATTCGAGTCACATGCGCGTCATCTTCGAAAGTGATCGGCGTTTTGGTTAATCGGCCATCCTTCTCGATATATACTTTCTTCGGCCCGTTGACCATCACCTCGCTGACGCTCTCATCCTCCAGCAATGATTGAATCGGCCCGTATCCAAGCAACTCATCCAACACTTCTTTATAAAGTTGATTGCGCATATCATCGGGCAGGTGCAGCTTGGTCTGTTCGTAAATCCCTTTGAGGTGTTCCAGCACAAAGTCCCGGCGTGAATCGGTGGGCAGGGTTTCTCCTTCGAGGGCGCGCGCAATCGTATCGATCAAATAATGTTTAAACTTAATCATGTCCGCGGCGGTCAACCGCCCGGGAGAAGAGGCAGCAGGGACTGTCATTTGCTGTCTCCGTCGCTCTCCGGAAGAAGCCAGACAATTTGATTGCGACGCACGGCCAGAAACGGCGCGGCATAAAGCACTTCTCCGTTGGGACCGATCACACTGGCATCCGTAACCGCCAGGAACAACTCATCGTGATCCAATTCATCTTTCACACGTTCGCCTTGACGAATATGGATGGTCCCGCGAATCAAATGCGTGGTAGTTTGCACCAGGGCACTTACCGGGAACTTGCTGACAACATTGGTAAAGAACTTGCCTTTCTCATCATATTCAAAACTCATGCCGCCTCCTGTTTTACTCGTAAATGACGAGCCATGTTAATCATATGATCAGCCATTTCTTTCAGAATTCCCGAAGTTGTATCATTCGGATATTTTACAGAAAATGGTTGGTGCTGATTATTCGCCAAGGTCAATGTACTGCCCAAATATGGAACCGTATTTTTGATATCGATCTCCAAAACCTTTTCGGCCTCTGCCTTGGTCAATCCTTCCAAGCCGACTGCGCGATTGAGGATTGCATATACCGAAGCGTTTGAGATTCCCTTCAAACGCAAATAGTCCAGCATGGTTTTATTTAAGGAAACAGCGCTCACATCCGGGCTGACAACCAAAGCTTGCAAATCCGCCTCTTGAATCAGAGGCAGACTGAACCTCGAAAGCGAACGTCCTACATCGAGGAGAAGATAATCATAAGCACTGCGAATATTTTGAATGATGTCGCGAATCCTTCCCACTTGCAAATGATTGGCGCTTTCCGGATCGGGAGAACCGGCTAATAAATGAAAATGCCATTGTTCCACTTCCGCTAGATTGCTTTGGAAAAACGCGCGGCCGGTCTGTTCCGAACCCAAATCTGCTACCGTGACGAGATTTTGCTCGTCACTATAGCCGACGATCGGCGCAATCGAACCGATTGGCAACACCATGTCCACCACGGCCACATGACTCTCAGGTTGAGCCTGTGCGATGTTCATGGCGATATTGGCGCACAATGAGGATGTTCCTATCCCGCCTTTGGCACTCAGAAAAACAATCAGCACGCCGCCTTGTTTTGTACGCACTGCGGTCACACCGAGCAAGCGATTGACCGCCTCGATCAGCGTTGGGATAGCATCCGCAGATTTTATAATGTATTCATTGAAGCCCGCGTCCAGGCAGGATTTGTGACGCGTAGCAGTTCGATCAGCGCTTAAGGCAATGAGGGGGATTCGCTCGGAACGCGCGTCCTGCCGAAGCTTGACGGCCATCTCCTCCCCTTTTAGATCGGACAAAGCCGGTTCAGTGACAATCAGATCTGGACGGTCGCGCCAGGCAAAGATCAATCCCTCTTTGCCAGAGCCAGCTTGGATCACTTCATATTGCTGTTGTTCCAGAGTGCGGGCGATGAAATTGCGGCTGGCAACATCCGCGTCTACAACTAAGATTTTCTTCCCAGCCACACAATCAACTCCTTACTCAAGACTCAAGGGGCGGCATCAAATACCCCAACCCGGAACGTGTGACGATATGCTTCGGGTTGTGAGCATCTTCTTCCAACTTCTGCCGCAGGCGGGCGATACTTACCCACAGGATTTCTTTATCGGCCTTATATTCAGGGCCCCACACACTGGTCAACAATTCCTCAGAAGTCATGATCTTGCCGATATTGTGCGCAAACTGAAGCAGTAGCCGATACTCGGTAGCGGATAGAGAAACTGCCTTTTCGCCAGACCAGACTTCCGCGCGGGCAAAATCGATTTTCAAATTATCGTGTGTGAAGAAGCGCGCCTGCCCCGGTTCCATCGGGACTTGCATGCGCCGCAACACCGCTCGAACGCGCGCCAGCAATTCGGTCGCGGAGAACGGTTTGACCATGTAATCGTCCGCGCCGAGATCAAGGCCACGCACGCGATCCTGCTCTTCGCCTTTGGCCGTCAAAATAATAATCGGCACATTGGAAAACTCACGGATGCGCTGGCAGGTGCCAAACCCATCCAAACGCGGCATCATGACATCCAATAGGACCAGGTCTATCGGCTGGCTGGAGAACACTTCCAGCGCCTGTAAGCCATCCTGGGCAGTTACCACCTCATATCCCTCGGTGCGCAAGTTGGCCTCCAGCAGGCGAAGGTAACGAGGTTCATCGTCAGCGATTAGGATACGTTTGGACATTGGATTACTCCTTCAATAATTTCATTTCAAAGGATCGGCGGGCAGTTGAATGAAAAAGGTCGTACCTTGGTCCAACACAGACTCTGCCCAAATCTTACCATGATGTGCCAGAATAATCTGCTTGCAAATATAAAGCCCCAAACCGGTCCCGGTGACGGTTCGTTCGCCGGGTACGCGGTAAAAACGCTCGAAAATAAACGGAATAAAATCTTCGGGGATGCCGGGGCCATAGTCGCGAAACGCGACTTTCAAATATTTGCCATGTTTTTTCAAAGTGATCGTGATCTTGGAACCGGGCGCGTATTTGACCGCATTCCCGAATAGATTCTCAAACACTTGTGAGAGCCGCACGCTATCGCCCTGAATGGGAGGAACCGTCTCGAAATCGAGATCAACTTTCAGGTCCGCGTGATGCGTGGTGATTCGCATGGTCACATCGCGGATAAGCGCATCCAATCGCAAAGGCTGAAACTTGAATTGGAGAGTCTTACTTTGCAAGCGCGCCGACTCGAGCATGTTCTCGATCAGGCCGGTCAAGCGGTCGGCTTCTTCATCGATAATGGTCAAAAATTCATGTTGGGTGTTTTCATCCCAATTCGTATCTTCGCGCAGCAAGCTAGTGCTATAGCCTTTAATAAATCCCAAGGGCGTACGCAATTCGTGAGAGATGGTCGAGACGAAATCGTCCTGCAAGCGCATTTGCCGCTGCACCGACTCAAGTTCCGTGCGCGCTTCCAACAAAGCCTTGCGCTCCAACAATGACGCCGCCCACGAGGCGATCAAAGAAGCCAGCGACACATGTTCGCGGCTGTAAGTCGGCCCGCCAAAACGGACAAAGATCAACGCGCCCTCCAACCGCGCGCCAATGTAAAGCGGTGTGCCCAGCATATAAGCCTGCGAAAGGCGATCTGTTTTTCCCAACGGTTGGCCGGGTTCTGTGATCACCGGAGCTTTCTGTGCTAACACTTGTGCTGCGATGGTGCCGCCCCACGGGGCATCGGCTTCAGCGGTTTTGCCGCGCCCCACAGCGCGAGCATAAATAATTTCAGGAGTGCGATTCGGCGCTTCGACCATGTATACGGCTACGTTGTCATACACAAAACGATGACGCAACGCGGCCAGCAACGTATCCAGCGCGGACTTCCAATCCGTCTGGCGCTCGACCATCTGGAATAACTTTTGGAGAGTCTCCAGCGTTTCAACATCCATAATTACTTCTTTTCTTGTGCTTCAGCCACGACCAATAACGGAAAGCGGAATGTACTGCCGCGGCCTTCCACAGATTGTACATCGAGCAATGAACCATGTGCTTCGATAATCTGCCGCACCAACGACAAACCCAAACCGGTCCCACCATAATGCCGCGTAGAGGATCCGTCCAATTGATGGAACGGCTCGAAGATCTCATTCATGCGACTCGCCGGGATGCCAATGCCGGTATCTGTCACCGAAATCATGACCAGATTCTCAGCCTCCTTGCGAACACTGACTACCACGCGTCCACCCGACGGCGTGAACTTGATCGCGTTATCAATCAATTGATTCAACACCCAACCGATCTTCTGCGGATCAGCCTGGACAGAAGGCACATTATCGTCCACCACTGCGTGAACAGTAACGCCGCGAGTACTGGCCGTCCCTTGAGCTGATCTGACAATCAGGTTCGCCATGCGGCCCACATCCATGACTTCCTGCTTCAAGCTCATCTCACCGCGCGAGGCCAGCGAGAACATGATCAAATCTTCGATCAGATTCTCAAGCCGCACCGTAGCACGCTGACTGACTTCCAGCGCGTGCTTTTGCTCTTCGGTAATGGGCCCGAGTGACTCAGTCGCCATCAACTCAAGATAACCGATGATATGAGTTAACGGTGTACGCAGTTCATGTGAAACGTTGGCCACAAAATTGGCTTTCAACTGATTCAACTCGGACAATCGTTGCAGCGCCTCCTGCAATTCAGACGTTCGCTCCTGGACGCGTTGTTCAAGGTTACGATTGGCCGCCTGTAACGCTGAGCGCAATTGCAGGATTTGTTCTGTCACGGCCTGGTCGAGCGCGGCTCGGTCAAGTAGTTTCAAATCCAGTAGAGCCTGTCCGAGCAAATATGTTCTGCCTGAAGCCAACTGTTCTTGCTGATAGGCAAGGGCTTTTTGCAAATCTGATTCCGTGAGATCACCGCGGTGAACAAGATGATCACCCAAACGCGGGACGAGCATCTCTGGAGTCAGTTGCTGTTGTTTCGGAGTCGTCATAAAACCTCTGATTTCCAAACCCATTCACCGCCAACCATCGTCGCGGCGGATTGCATTGAAAGAAGATCATCAGGATCGCAGGCAAACGGATCACGTTCCAGAACGATCAAATCTGCGAGAAAACCCGGAGCCAATCGACCGAGTCTTGTCTCCGCGTTCGCGGCGTAGGCCGCGCCGATAGAGTACGCGTCCAATGCCTCGGCTAGAGTCAGCTTTTGCTCCGGGTACCAACCTTCCGGGCCGGGCGAACCGTCTGCGCGGCGGCGCGTGATCGCGGCGTGCAATCCCCAAAATGGATTCGGCGATTCGACCGGCGCGTCGGAACCAAACGCCAGATGCGCACCCTGCTTAAGTTGCGCGCGCCAGGCATAGGCGAGGGATGATCGGTCGCCCCAGTAACGATTCGCAGCCAGCATATCTGATGTCGCATGAATCGGTTGCATCGAAGCAATCACATTTAACTTCGCAAGGCGCGGCACATCATCAGGATGAAGCACTTGCACGTGCTCGATACGATGGCGCAGGTGCGGCAAACCGTGTTCGCTTTCGTAACTGCGCAAATGTTCATATGCGTTGAGCACTTCATGATTGGCGCGGTCACCAATCGCATGGACAGTCATGCCCAACCCAACGTTTGCCGCGCGCCGCCCGTACTCGAAAAGTTCTTCGGCATCCATATTCAGGATACCTCTATTTTCAGGTTCGTTCAAGTAAGGCCGGAACATGGCAGCTGTGCGCGGACCCAGCGCACCGTCCATGAAAACTTTGACCGAGCCGATCCACAGCCACACATCGCCGAAACCGGACCGCAAGCCCAACTCCGCAGCATGCTCAAGACTCTCGACTGGAATATTTTTATTCACGCGCAATTTCAATCGGCCCTGAGCGCGCAGTTGCTGTAAGGCCATAAAACTTTCGCGGCGATCAAAATCGTGCACACCCGTCAGCCCCATGCGCCATAGAACAGATTGCGCGTTTTCCATTGCATCTGCGATCTGTTCCATGGTTGATTTTGGAATCGCATTCTCAACCAATGCCATTGCAGATTCAAGCAAGACGCCGGTCGGACATCCCGAGCTGTCGCGCTGAATCTTTCCGTCTTTCGGATCGGGTGTATTGGAATTGATTCCGGCCAATTGCAACGCGGCGCTATTTGCCCATCCGGCGTGAAGCGATTTGGCCGTTAAGTACGCGGGATGATCCGCAGTCACCGCGTCCAAAGCCGCAGCAGTGGGCCAATCACTCCAACTATTTTGATTCCAGCCATGACCGAGAATCCATTCGCCGGGCTTAGCCGCCTTCACGCGTTTACTCACGCGTTGAATACATTCATCCAGCGTGGGAGTCTCGCAATCAATTTTTTGTAAACCAAGAGAATAATATTGCAAATGCAAATGTGCATCGGTGAGCCCCGGCAAAACCGTAAAACCGTGCAAATCTTCCTGTTCGATCTTCCCCGCGTATAAACTTAGCAATTCATCTTTTTCGCCCACAGCCACGATTCGTTCGCGGTCGATCAACAGAGCCGAAGCCATCGGCCGGGATGGATCCTGCGTATATATGCGGGCGTTGAAAAGAAGTTTCATTGCTACAACAATTTGTCCAATAGCGCGTCCAGTTCCTCATCCGAATAATAATGGATGGTGACTGTACCGCCCTTCTTCCCGTGTCGCAATGAGACCTTTGTCCCAAGACTGTTGCGCAGACGTTTTTCCACATCACTCACATCCGGACTTCGGCTTGGTTTCTTCTTCGCGGCCGCTTTCACGCCGCCAAGTTTCTTCACCAATCCTTCCGTTTGACGAACACTCAAACTGAGCTTGAGGACGGTTTGCAACGCGGCATCCTGCGCTTTGGCTGAACTCAATCCCAGCAAGGCGCGCGCATGGCCTTCCGTGATCTGATCATCAGCCAGCGCCTGCTTCACCGCAACAGACGCGGATAACAAGCGCAGCGTATTCGTCACTGCGACGCGGCTCTTGCTAACGCGCGCTGCCACTGCGTCATGTGAAAGGCCAAACTCTTCGGTCAATTGATGATACGCTTCAGCTTCTTCCAACGCGTTCAAGTCCGCGCGCTGAATGTTTTCGATCAATGCCAATTCAAGCAGTTCCTGGTTCGAGGCTTGTCGCGTGATGACCGGAACTGTTTTCAAACCGGCTCTCTGCGCGGCCTGCCAGCGACGTTCGCCCGCAATCAACATGTACGTTCCATCGTTGCCCGGCGAAACAATCAACGGTTGCAACACGCCATGCTCGCGGATGGAAGCCGAGAGATCGGCCAAATCCTGTTCATCGAAATGCGTCCGCGGCTGATGCGGATTGCGTTGAATCGAATCCACCGACACTTGCAACACGCCGCCACCAGCAGGAGTCACGATCCTTTCGCCAGTGGGGATCAGTGCATCGAGTCCTTTGCCGAGACCAGTTCGCTTGGGCATCGTCCCTCCTTAGCGCGCCGCGGAAGCAGACACGCCATCGCCTTTCATTACTTCACGCGCCAACGCCTCGTACGCCTGCGCGCCTGACGATCCCGGCGCGTATACTGAAATTGGCAGTCCGTACGAGGGCGCTTCCGCCAAGCGGATACTGCGCGGGATCACACTTTTGAAAACCTGATTTGGAAAATGCCGCTTCACTTCAGTCACCACGTCGGTGGCGAGATTTGTGCGAGGGTCGTACATCGTCAATACAACGCCGCGCACGCGTAAGTCCGGGAAGAGAGCCGAACGCACGCGTTGAATCGTCTGCGTGAGTTGGCCGAGTCCTTCCAACGCCAGATATTCGCACTGCACCGGGATAACCACGCCATCGCGCGCCGCGACCAATCCATTGACAGTTAACAATCCAAGCGAGGGCGGGCAGTCGATCAAAATGTAATCATAGCGGCCGTCCACTGATTCGAGAGCCTTCTTGAGACGCGTCTCACGCGCCAACTCTTCCACCAGTTCCACTTCCGCGCCTGCCAGCGATGGCGAAGATGGCAACAAAGCCATCTTGAGTTTTTCATTCATGAGTATGCTGGAGGTGGTGGGCGTGAGATTCAGAAGCGCTTCGTACGTGCCACTTGGAACTGTGTTCTTATCCGCGCCAAGACAAGACGTGGCGTTGGCCTGCGGATCCAAATCCACAACCAACACGCGCTGACCGAAATGCGCGAGATACGCGCCAAGATTGATGGCCGTGGTGGTTTTACCAACCCCACCTTTTTGATTTACGAGCGTATAAATGCGCGTCAAGACAAAACCTCCATTGAGCAGGTTTGAATCTCTTCCTGCGTTGGAATACCCTCCAAGCCCACCCGAGTCACAGAATAGGAAGCCAGTTGCGTTGCAAAGCGCGCGGCCTCCCACGGATCGCGCGTGGCTTGCAAGCGGATGAAAAATGCAGCTGCGAAAATGTCGCCTGCGCCGATCGGATCGACCTCCTCGACTTGCGGCGCGCGGAAGCGGCGCTGATCGCCGTTCCAAAATAAACGCGCGCCTGCCGCGGCTTCGGTCACAACAAGGACTCGCGAATGGCGCGCGAAAAATTCGATTTGTTCCTCATCCCCGCCCACATCTTCGCGGCTGATAACGGTCGCGCCGATGCGCGGCAGAGTCTGCACCGCTTCTTTCCACGCGCAAGAAGCAACGCGACCATCCTCGTCCCAAGTCCGAAGCAAGCCTTGGGGAGTCAAGCCGATCAAATCGGCAGAAATGTCATTCGGCCAATCAAAGGCAATTTCCTGCGCGATCGGTCCCACATGCAAAATAGACGCGTTTCGCCACACAGATGGAATCCGCTCAAACAAAAGTTGCGAGGCGCAGTGATGCAGAATCTGTTTGCGGCCATCCCGCGTTTGGATATTTTCGAAGGTTGTGCTGACCTCAGATGGGATCGAAACAATTTGAATGCCGTTCAACGCATCCAACGGCGCATCCGCCCCAAATGACGTGACAATTCCCACGCGCAACCCCAAAGCTCGCGCGGTCAATGCGGAATACGCGGCAGTGCCGCCAAGTCGTAACCCCGCGGGAGTCACATCCACAGCCAAATGACCGACCACTACATAATCCACCGGCTGCAGAGGGATCAAACCATTCATGGATATATTATAACGTGAAGGGCAGGTTCAAGACCTGCCCTTGTGGGCATCTCATTTTATTGTGACCGTTCGTGGCTATGAATCTTTGGGAATAATCACTACTTTGCGATGTGGTTCTTCGCCCGTGCTTTCGGTCATCACTGCGGGATGGCCGCGCAGCTCAAGATGAACAATGCGGCGTTCGCTGGACGACATCGGTTCAAGGCTGGCGCGCCGCCCGGTTTTGATGACCTGCTCGGCCATGCGGCGGGCCAGTTGCCGCAACTGTCGTTCGCGGCGGCTGCGATAACCTTCCACATCCACCACCAACTGCACCCATTGCTGCGTCTCTTTTCCAACGATCAACGCGGCTACATATTGAAAGGCATTCAACGTTTCGGCGTGGCGGCCGATCAGCGTGCCTAAATCCTCGCCGCGCACATCCACATGAACAGTGCGATGGTCTTCTGAATCCTGGTCATCGTAATGAGCCGAGACTTGCGCCTGCATATTCAGAATGTGCAGCATTTTGGAGATCACTGCTTCGGTTTTATCAAGCAGTGGATCGTGTCCCTCGACGGCCGGTGCGGCAGGCACTTCAGTGGCCAAAACTTTCGAAATAACGGGAGCAGGCTTCGGGTCCTTCTCGGACGCGGGGACCGATTCCGTTTTTGAAGCGGGTACATCGTCCGGAGAATTGACCGTTAAACGCACGCGCACCTGACGTCCACCTAATCCAAACAAACCTTTATTTCCAGCGTCCATCACTTCGACAGAAACAGCATCCGCTTGCAAACCAAGCTGGGCCAAACCTTGAGCCAATGCTTCCTCAACAGTCGGAGCGATAACTTCTAATGTGGTTCGCTCACTCATCGGGCCTCCCTATTTTTTACGTGCAGAAACGTTTTGTTGTTTATTACCGCCAGGCAAAAGATTGCGCCAATTGGCTTTTCCCATCGTAGCATATTGCACGATGCCTAACACGTTGCTGGTGACGAAATAGACCGAAAGACCCGAAGCAAAGGTCAGAGCAAAATAGCCCAGCAACAGAGGCATATAAATGCTCATCATGCCGCTCATGGCCGCGGCCTGATCACCCGGATTTGAACTGGTAGGCATGGTCAGCTTCGATTGAACGTACGTGGTCGCAGCGACGATCACGGCCAGTGTCGGAACTGCAAAGCCGAACATCAACACCGACTCCGGACGACCCAAATCCATCCAAAGAAATTTGCTGTTCAGAGGGATGATCGATTCAACGCTCAGGAAGGGATAGATGCTGCGCCCCAATTGAAGAAGACTCAATGGCGTGGAGGCCAAGGCGTGAATAATGCTCTGATACAACCCAATGATAATTGGAAATTGAATCAAAGTTGGCAGGCAGGAGGCAAAGGGACTGATACCCTTCTCCTGATAAATACGCATTTGTTCCTGCGCCAGCTTCTCGCGATCTTTGGCATATTTCTTTTGGATTTCCTGCCATTCTTTATCGTTCTGCAATTCCTGCATAGCCTGTGCGCCCTTCAACTGCTGGGCATTGAGTGGCCAGGTAATCGCGCGAATCAGAATCGTAAACAGGATGATCGCCACACCAAACATTTGCGGGCCATGACCAAGCAGGAGATAAATCCATAGCAGCAGATTGGTCATCGGTTGAATGATAAAAGTATCCCACATGGCTTTATTCCTTATTGAGTAGCGGGTGGATAAGTCCACACCTGTTTTCCATCTTTGTCGAGGGCGATCAAAGTAATCTTGTCGCCATATGGAGCGACGAGTACGAGATCGCCAGCGGCGACAGGTGTGGTATAGATTTTACCGGTAGTGGAATAAGTGTTCGCCCAGGCGCTTTTCCCATCCTGCCCCAAAGCGGAGACCGAACCCGATTCACTCACAACCACGATCCGGTCTTCCATTAATAGCGGATTGGCCGTGATTGGGCCATCTGGTTGAACGTCCCAAACTTGTTTTCCGGTTTGCGCATCAAAGGCATAGATCTGCCCATCAAGATCGGCAAAGTAGACCGTGCTGCCTTGAACAGCCGGCGTGCCCCATACCCAGTTCTTGGTATCGGCCTGCCAGATGATCTTGCCCGTGGCTGTATTCAAGGCAAAAGCCTTGGAGTTAAACGAACCGACGTAAAGTGTCTTTCCATCGGCGCTCAAAGCCGGCGAACCGGAAACAGAACCCTTCAAGTCTGCTGCCCAAGCTATGGTATGAGTTGCAATATCTATGGCATATACATTATGGTCGAGCGACGAGAGAAAGAGAGTCTTCCCATCTGTGATCGGCGCGGACCACAAATGACCTCCGCTGCCGATCTTCAATGACCAGAGCAATTCTCCGCTAGTCAAATTGACCGCATAAAGATTACCATCATTGTTAGGGGCATAAACTGTATTGTCAACTACTAACGGGGAAGCAATCCAGCGATCCTGGTCACTTGAAAATATACAAGTTGCGGCCGGCTCTTTTGTATCGGCGCTGATTTTGGTTGGGTCGAGAACATACAGGCAATGATCACTGCCAGCGCTACCAATCAATAAGCGCCCATCCGGCAGGATCACGGGACTAGCATAAAATACTTTTTTCGAATCTGCTTTTTGAGGATATTTCCACAGATCGGCGCGGTCGCTCAAGCGCACCGCAATAACCTGTGTACCGTTGGCCAGATAAGCCGCGTTGGAGTCCGCTGCCAGGCCAGGCCAATTCGAATTTGTAGCAGAGGCGGAACAGGCACTAAGCGCCAACGCGACCAGCGCAAGCAACGCGAACAGAAAGAATCGTTTCGTAATCAAACTTTGCTCCTAGGGGACAGGATCGTACCCGCCGGGATTGAAAGGGTTACAACGCAGAACGCGCCAAACGGCCATGACAGAGCCTTTCAGCGCGCCATATTTATAAACTGCTTGATATCCGTAATGTGAACAAGAGGGATAAAAACGACACGTGTTTTCTGGCAGGCCTTTCGAGAGCGTCATCTGATAAAAGCGAATCAGCGACAACACAAGAATACGCGGCCCGTTCAACACCGTACGCGGCAGATCACGCAGGCGAGGTTCGTTCGGATAATCGTGCAAATGGAATTCAGGATTCATCAAGAGGGGTAAGTCCGGCACGATGGAGAAGAGTCGCGAGGGCGGCGCGAGTGTCTTCCAAAGAGGCGTTGACCATGCCCGAACGGGCAACCAGCACAAGGTCCCAACCGGAGGCGAGAGAGGGGAGCATCGAACGTATCGCTTCGCGCAACAGTCGTTTGGCTCGATTCCGCTGGACAGCATTTCCAACTGTTCTTCCTGCTGTCACGCCCACGCGCAAGCTTTGTTGTTCACTCGCCTGGGCTATCAAGACAACAAGCGGGTGGGCATAGGACGTGCCGTTTCGCCGCACCCGCTTGAACTCATCCGAATGGGTCAGGCGATATTTGTGCTGCACCCGCACCTCATCCAAGGCTGGGAGAGCCTGCCCCGCGTATCACGCCAAGCTCAGAGCTACCAACGAATCCGCTTAACGTGTTCGTTCGAGCGTGTTGTAAGTTTATAACGGCCTTTAAGGCGACGGCGCTTCAATACGGCGCGGCCGTCAGCACTAGCCATGCGGGCGCGAAAACCGTGCACGCGCACGCGTCGGCGGATTTTTGGCTGATAGGTTCGCTTGGTCATTCTTACTTTCCTTATAAGTGTAAAAAGATGATTGCAAATTCCCACACGAGAAATTATTTCTCGGGAACAAGCAGCGCAGTGTGTCAGACTGGCGCGGTATTATACCGTATGGGTTTGGATTCGGTCAAACAAGAATCAGGGCTTTTCCTCGTCGCGCTCGGGATGTGTTTGTGCGGACAATAATTCATCGAGCTGGTGAGCCGCCTCCGGGCTGGTAATAGCGAGCACCTCGTCCCATTCCTGGAACTTGGTATCGCCGCGCGGCAAAGTTACATCTCCGTCACGGATAATCGCAGCAATGATGCAATCCTCGGGCAGGCCAAGATCTTTCACAGCAACGCCAATCGCCCGAGCACCCGGCTCGATCTTTTCTTCCACAAGAGAATAACGCCCGCGGCGCAACTTGAGCAAAGTCATCATATCGCCCAATGACATCTCCTCACGAATCAACCCGGCAAAAACATTCGCCTGATTCAGCGCCACATCCACGTGAAAAGTCTCATTGAACAGCCATTCATTGCGCGGATTGGTGATCCGTGCAATCGTACGCGGGACATTAAAACGAGTGCGGGCCATGTAACATAATGCCAAATTGGTCGCGTCATCTGCAGTACAAGCGGCCATGATATGCGCCTGCCTGATCCCTGCATCTTCCAAGACGCTCGGCTCCATGGCAAAGCCCTCATAAATTACTTCAGTGGGCAGTTCCTGATGTAAATGAAGAAGCAGATCCGAACGCTCCTCGATCAAACGGACTTTATATCCCTCTGAGAGTAACAACGAAGCCAACTGCATTCCAGTTCGGCCACCGCCGGCAATCACGACAAACATCTTAAGCCTCCCCTTTTGAATCAAGCCGGGCGCGCAAGGCTTTGATTCCATCGAACGTCGCGCTGACGGTGAGCAAATCGCCGCTTTCCAGTTTGGTCTCAGCCGACGGAAGACTCGCTCTTCCTGCCCTCGTAATTGCTACCGGTGAAAAGCCGCCAATGCTCAGACATAAATCTTTCCAACTACGACCATGCCAGGCCTGCGGCACCATCAATTCATAAACTTCCACTTCGCCGTTGCCTGCCGAGAAAACTGCCCGTGAAGTCACACCTGTCAAAATTTCCTCAGTACGCTGCGCACCCCAAGCTGTGGAACTGACAATTTGAATATCAAATATCTCCAACATACTGCGCAAACGCGGATCATAATTACGGCACACAACCACGGGAACCTGATAAATGGTACGTGCCGCATGAGCCACCACCGCATTGACCGTATCCGAATTGGTGACAGCAGCCAAGCCGTTTGCATATTTAATTCCAGCCCGATCCAACACATCCCGGCGCAATACTTCACCGTGCACCGTGCGGCCTCGAAATTCGGGATCGATCCGATTCAAAGCTTCTTCATTCTGATCCACTACAACAACGTTATAGTTACTTCTATAAAGCCGCAAGGCGAGCTCGGCCCCCACTCGCCCACAGCCAACGATAACGAAATTCATTCAATCTCCTTCGCATCCGACACCTGATAAGGAACATCGGTAATCACAATGCCTGGCGTCGAAAGCAATTCCTTCCGCAATAAACTGGCGGTATTCGTATGAAGTGTATTGACCAATGGACTGGAGGCCACAAATTGCGGCACAACAATGGTAATGACTTCATTAGGCTGACGTTGTTCGAGGATTTCCTGTATATATTGAAGCAGCGGCTCGATAAAAAGCCGATACGGTGAATCGACAACGTACAGGCGGACTCCATCCCCCCAGTATTTCCACTTCTTTTGGACTTTCTCTGTCTCCACCGGGTCCACCGCGACGTGGACAGCGGTCACATCATCCGACAACATGCGCGCATATCGAAGGGCGCGCAACGTCCCTTGGTGGACTCCGCTAATCGGCATAATGACGCGGTGGCGCGTCACGCGAGGTGCGGGACCAGCATAATGGTCCAGAGAGAGCGCGTGGGCAAGTTTCTTATAGTGGCGATGGATGGAAAAAAAGATCGTGACCAGCACCGGAGTCAAAATCAAGACCACCCAGGCGCCATCACGGAATTTGGTTACAGCAAATACCACCATGACAACAGCGGTACATAACGCGCCGAATCCGTTGATCACCATTTTGTGTTGCCACTTATCTTCGTATCTCAAAGTTGAGCCAGGCTCAACAATTTCCTCACCGGGTTTCAAGTGGCCAATCTTCCACCAACGTCGAGCCATGCCTGTTTGGGAAAGTGTGAAAGAAAGAAAAACACCGATGGCATAGAGCGGGATCAGACGTGTAACACTAGCTTGAAAGATCACAATCAGGATCGATGCGATCGCAGCAAGCGTAACAATGCCACGTGAATAAACGAGACGACTGCCGCGGTATGTGAGTTGACGCGGCAGGAAACCATCCCCGGCATGCAGAGCGCCCAAACGAGGAAAATCAGCAAAGGCCGTATTGGCTGCCATCACAAGGATGACGGTTGTCCCGGCGATCACGGACAAGTAAAGAATGCTGCGCCCATCAAACACAGTGCGAGTCAATTGCGAAATAATCGTCTCGGACTCTGACGGCACAGCGCCGATATGGCCAGTGAGGAAGGAAATCCCTAAAAAGAGAGAGCCGAGAATCACAGACATCCAAATCAAAGTAAGTCCTGCATTTTTACTGCGAGGCTCTTTAAATGCTGTGATCCCATTTGAAATAGCCTCTACGCCAGTTAACGCTGTGGTACCACTCGCAAAGGCATGCAAGATCAGGAATGGAGAAATGGCGACAAGCGTGTTGCTAATATCCATGGTTGGTGGATTAGCCACCATTCCAAGGGAACCGGTCAGAAAACGGAACATACCGAACGCAACTGTAGCGATCATCACAACGACAAAGAAGTATGTGGGTACGGCAAAGGCTAATCCCGATTCCTTCACCCCGCGTAAGTTAATCGCCATGATGAACAGTACAAAGGCAACGGCAATCACAACCCGGTACGGAAACAAGGATGGATAAGCCGATACAATTTGAGCAACGCCTGACGAGATGGACACTGCCACCGTCAAGACGTAATCTGTTAGCAATGCCGCACCCGCAGTTTGCGCAGGCAATTCACCGAGGTTGTCGCGGGCAACGATATACGCGCCACCACCGCCCGGGTAGGCATGGATCGTCTGTTCATACGAAATGGTGACGACTGCCAATAGGAACACAATCGCAAGCGAAATCGGAAATACATATCCGAATGCAAAGGTGCCGGCCGCGGCCAGAATCACAAGGATTTCCTGAGTCGCGTACGCAGTGGACGATAACGCGTCAGAAGCAAATACAGCCAAGCCGATGGCCTTGCCAATCGTCTGGTGTGGAGCGTCAGCAGTTTGTAAGGGGTGGCCGATCAGCCAATGGGTCCAAGAGCGTGGCGGTATGTACTTCGTTGTCCGCCGCATAATACTTGTTTTAGCTTGTGGATCTTCCGGTGCAACCGTGGTCATGCAACTACTCGTAATCGATCAAAAGACAAAATATAAGCCCTCGAACGAACTGGGGCAAGGGCGCATTATAGCCTAAAACCGCCAAATCAGGTGGCTAACGTATCTTTCACTTGTGTCAGGGGGATTTGCAGGAAAAAGACACTGCCTTTTCCCAATTCGCTTTCCACCCACACTTTGCCCCCATGACGTTCCGCAATCGAGTGAACGATGGCCAACCCCAATCCCGTACCTTGTTGTGCGCGAGCTTCGCGTTGCGGGCTGCGATAGAACTTTTCGAACAAGCGCGGAATGTCATCTGCAGGAATACCGATACCGCTATCCGCAATTCGGAAGACCAACATATTCGAGACTGAGCGAACACCGACGACAACGCGTCCGCCCGCGGGCGTGTACTTGATGGCATTCTCCACCAAGTTATAAACCGCCTGCTGTAACAATGCACTATCGGCTTGTACCGTGCTGGGCAAATCTCGAGGCAGTTCAACATCCAACGTGATATTCTTTTGCTCGGCCTGATGTTGAAGCGGACCGATGACGCGTTCCAACACACCGGACACGGACACATCTTCGACTTCGAGTCCGACCCCGACTTCGATTCGCCCCAGATCAAGCAGGTTATTCACCAGCCGGGACATGCTCTCCACACCTGAGATAATTTTCTTGACATACCCCTGTTGTTGTTCGTTCAATGCTCCGACCATATCGAGCATCGTGGCGTAACCGCGCATCAAAGTCAATGGAGAGCGCAAGTCGTGACTCACCGTCGCGACGAAATCAGATTTCATTTGATCGAGTTCTTTGAAATAAGTCACATCGCGCAAAATGCAGACGCGTCCTACTGCATGTCCTTCCACAGTGACCGAGGATGCTGTGGCGAAATAGGTGCGATGATCGGGCAGAACGATTTCGGCAGATTGTTTCTCATCCGCGGAAGCCTGCAACAAGTCGAACAGGGCGCGTTGCTGAATCACCTTTTCAGTCGGCTGACCAGCGCCATAATCCGGTTTCAGTGTAAGGGCTTGCACCGCGGCGCGGTTGGCAAGTAACAAGCGATTACGATGATCCGTGACCAGCACAGGATCGGGCGTGGAATTGAGGATGGCCTCCAATTGACGGCGACTCGCTTCAACATTTAAGAACAGGTGCGCGTTGGCAACAGCTAATGAAGCCTGACCAGCCAATGTCCTAATAAAGCCAACATCAGATTCGGAGAAGCCGCGCAGTTGATCGTATCCCGCCCAAACCACACCATAGTAACGATTCTCATGTCGCAGCGCGACTGCCAACAGCGCAACCGGATTCTTCATGGAGTGATTGAGCGCAAGGTCACGCGAACGCGCCAAATTCGGAATCACAATTTGGGTTTGAGTTTGAGCCAGTTCCAGAACTTGTTCATCGAGATGAGCATACGCATCGCGCGTCGCACCGACCGCAAAACTGGATGGCATTTGAACGGGAATATCCGGCAACGTATCCGGCTCCAGAACCAGACGCACGCAACTCGCGCCGGTGGCAAGGATAGCCTCCAACACAGGCTTGACCGCATCTTCCATTTCCAAGCTGGAGGCCACACCCTGACTCACAAACAACAAACGATTCAATTCTTCGAGGCGGGCTTTCAAGCTGGCGCGCATTTGCTCGAACGCGCGGCGCAACTGACTCACTTCATCTGCGCCTTCCACTTGAAGCGGATGATCGAGCGTACCTTGTGCAATACGATTCGCTTCCGTAGCAAGGTTTTGTAACGAGCCGGTTACCACGCGCAAACCAACACGCAAAAAGACCAAAGCCACAATCGCCAACAGGAAAATCATCACAGAGAGAGGCAGGGCAATATTAAGCGCCAGTTGTTGAGCTTGCTGCGCGGGGATGGTCAGGACAATGGCCCAAGGGCGGCCGATCACCGGTTGATAGTAGGTCAGTTGTCGGGTTCCATCTGAAGCGGTATTTTCCTGTAAACCAGTTGTCTCACCGTGCGGCCCGTTATATGTGGTCAGCGCTTGCGTGGAAGAAGAATGATACAAAATGCGATTGTTCTCATCCAACAAAATACCATCGCCATTCAGCTCGCTCAAACTGTTGAGACTATTCAAAAGTGGTTCGGTCAGCGGATTGGTTTCCAGCGAAGTGCGGCCGATCAAAATCCATGGCGCGCCATTCGCGCCTTGCACCAACGCCAAAAAGGAAACGCGCGCTGAAGCTCCCTGCTCGGCAGAAGGGATGGAATAAATCTGCCTCGAAACGCCGCTATCCGCCAATTGCAAACCCGTCTCCTCTTCAGAGAAGAGACTGAACTTGGCACGTGCGTCCGGTGGATAACCGGCCAGCAAAGTACGCGATTTGAGATTCAATAAAAAGATTTGGTCGAAGTATGGGACAGTTTGAATCTGTTGACCGAGCAGAGTCGAAAGTTCCGGATCTGTGAGCTGCGCCAGGCGCGGATCGGTTGCAATTTGTCCGACCAGGTTCTGCCCCGTTTCCAAAAAGAACGGGACACTCTGTGCCGCAGCCTGCGCGGTACTCGACATGCGGTCTTCCAACATATTCCGCGCGGCCTTACCGGCCACCTGCCAATCGCCGATCAATAACGTGAGCAAAAGAACCAACACAAAAGTGCCAGTACCGAACACGAAACGCGTTTCCAAGCTACGCTCTGTGGGTGAGGGTTGCAACGGTTGTTTGCCGCCAATCGCCAACGGAAACGCCACAGACACAATCTGCACGACCAACCCTGCCACCAACATCTCACCACTGAAGGCCAGTGTGCTAACTCCCACATTACTCAGGGCGAAATCCAGTCGCGCGGTGGCTGTGGCAGCTAAAGTAAAGAAAGCTGCAACGACATAAAAAATAGCATGGAACGGAATCAGAATCAGCGCGCTGACCAACGGCTGGCGCAACAAACGAAATGCCCAGGTGCGAAAACGTTGGCGCGTGTTGAACGCGAACCAAGCCCCCAGCAAAGCAAATTCCAAGGCGGTGAAAAAGTTATACGTATCCCAAACGCCGCGCAAGACTCCGGCAAGGGCGCCGACAATGGCCGCACCCAACGGACCCAGCAACGCGCCAGCCAGTGTCCATGGGATGGCTGAGAATAGCATCATGGCCGAACCGGGAGGGTCGGCTGGCAGATTGGGCAGCGGCAGCAAACCGGGGGAACTGAGGCGCAAACCGATAAATAAATTGGCGAATGGAACGAGGATCAAAAATAAAACAAACAGCCCCCAGGAGGATGGCTTCCAAGCAGGTTGAGTCTGCCGCCAACGATATAGGCTGTATATAAGCATACCCAGCAACACCAGCCATGCCACCCATCCCCAAAGATTTGGAAAGGCAGGATAAGGCAAGCTCGAGAGCAGTGTAAACAGAAAGCGAAAGCTCATGCCTAATACACGAAATTATAGCCCCAAAAGCCAGAGCGAGTCTTATCGGTGAACTTACAGATTTTGGCTGATTTTCACCGGATTTGGCCTAGGAGATACCAATTTGAACAAAACCGGGTCACTTCGTATCTCACGCCCTCAACTTGTCCAGCCAACCGCAGCAGATTCATTACTATTAGCGAAACCGGCTCGCGCTGTTAATTTGAGTAACTGGTGGGGAAAATAGCGGTTTCGGCGTAGACGCCGCGATATTCTTCGGGGAGCAAACCAGCGATGTGACGCATTACCAAATCTGCAACCTGCTGACGGGCCTCGCGGCGCTCCGCTGCGCCCTCGGGAAACGGTGGCAACTGGATCGGTCGTCCGATGCGCATCTCCACGCGCGGGCGTTCGCCGTGCAGACCACGTTGAATAAAGTCTTCTGTTGTCCCCACCAATCCGACCGGAACGATGGGCACATTTGCTTTTTGCAAAATAAATCCAACGCCGGGCTTGGCGCGCCGCATGGCAGTCACATGCGAACGCCCGCCTTCCGGCGCGATCATCAAGCGTCGCCCGGATTTGAGCAACGCCAAAATATTTTCGATCAGGGCGCGGTCATATTCGCCGCGATGCACCGGGAGTGTGCCATACAACTTCAGCAGTTGGCCTTGTATGGGCCGCGTGAAAACATCGGTCGCGCCTATCGCTTCCAGCGACTCCGGCCAGAAACACAAGGCAACCGGCGGGTCGATGATCGAGACGTGGTTCAGCGCGGCGATATATGCTTGTCCACGCGGAACGTTTTCTGCACCAATCACTTTTACACGGCTGAAAATCTGAAAGATGGGCGTGAACAAAAGCCTCAACATCGGACGCGTCACGTATGCATAAAACGGCAGGCGATACGTTCCGCTCATTGACACAAATCCCGCACTTGTTCAAACACTTCGTTTGCACTCAAATGATCGGAGTCGAGAATGATTGCATCCTCAGCTGGACGCAACGGTGCGACCTCGCGCGTTGAGTCGATATGATCGCGTTCCACAACTTTGGACAAAATCTCATCGTAATTGGATTCGCCACCGCGCAGACGATTTTCTTGAAAGCGACGACGAGCGCGCTCTTCAGCAGACGCGTCCAGATAGACTTTCAAATCTGCTTCCGGCAAAACAACGGTTCCAATATCCCGGCCGACCATCACCACGTGTCCGCGCTGACCGATGCGCCGCTGCTGTGCGGAGAGCGCATGGCGCACACCCGCGTAGGCAGCGACAATCGAAACGTTCGCGTCCACATCGGGATGACGAATCTCCCAAGTGATGTCCTGACCATCCACCCACACATCGCACACGCGGCCATCGTCACGGGAGGCAGGGGACACATCGATTTGCGTAGACTCAGCCAGGGATGTGATGATCTCTTCATTATGAATATCGAATTCGCGCTGAAGCGCCAGCCAGGTGACGGCGCGATACATGATGCCAGTATCGAAAAATAAATAACCGAGCGAGTCGGCCAAGCGCCGCCCGAGCGTGGATTTGCCAGAGGCAGCCGGTCCATCAATGGCGATGATGGAAGGATGAGAAGAATAGTTTTTCATAACGGCCCTTCGACAGGCTCAGGAAGCTAAGGGGTGGTCGTTGGGTGCGCGGCATCAATGAACATATCATTGCGCGCCCACAACAAGATCGTATCGAATGATTCGGGCATGTCGCGGATGGCCAACCAGCGCAGCCAATCGCTGGAGGCGGCATTATCCCAGGTGGGTTGTTGATTCCAGGTGAAGTCCTGACCGCGATACGTGGCGGCCAGCGTCGGTTGGTTTTCGAGCGGTGTGATGACAAAGGCCGGAGCCGAAGAGGGATCGATCGCATCCGTCACAGTGACTGGATGATCGCGTAGAACCCATTGCAAGGCTGGAGAATGAATACCGATAATCGTAACCGGTGTGGCGTCGATGTTGCCTTTGGTCCATTGAGAAAGATCGTGAACCGTGGAAGCAATCAACTTGGCGTGAACCGGATAGGAACCGGAAGACCAAAACTCAGGTGTGTACTCCGTGTTGAGATGACCCGCGCGAAGGCTGGCGCTGAATGTGAAGATGCCCAACACAATGACCAGACCCCACACGCCACCGAGACGCGCGGTGCGCAGCGACCATCCGACTGCCACCAACAAGATGCTGACCACCAGTAAAAACAATGAACCGAACAACAACCAAACGCGCAACGCCGCCTGTGATGTGGTGGGTGTCGTCCATATGATGCTGGTGAAATCCAACCAGGCGAAGACCAGGATCAAGACCGTCAGCAGCATCACGCCTGCAACTTCGCGTCGCTCTTCGGGATGAACATCGAAGTGACGTGCCAGCTCGAGCGCAGCCAAGGCTGAAAGCGGAACCAAGGCCCAGATCACATCATGCACCTGATGCGCCGGATAGAAGATCGCCAGCAGCAAGGCCACAAACATCCACACGCTCAAACGGATGATGCGGCGGCTGCCGTTGATCCAGCCACGGATGATCGCCGCCAGCGCAAGCAATAAGGTCAGAGGTTCGTAGAAGACAAATGAAAGGAGCATTCGCCCGGCAGGGACATTCGAGGAGGTGACCCAGCCTCGGAAATAAGCAGAGATGGAAGAAAGCGAGTTGCTCAATCCGGCAGGTGCGAGGAAGCATAACGTGCCAACGAGGACGAGTGTGATGGCGAAGGAGATGAGGACAGGTTGCCAGTAACCAGGGGTCAGTGGTTTGTGGTCGGTGGAGGGTGGATCAGATTCGGTCGGTTCTTCTTTAGGCGCTTTCGGTTCCAATAAGCGAAGTATGCCCCAGGTGATTCCGAGACCGATCGACCCCGGCCATAAGGCAGGGCCGCTCAGGAAGGCCAATGCAGCGACTGCACCTGCTGCACGCCAGGATTTGCGTTCCCATAATCCCCAGGCGAAAAGTAAAAACGCAACGGAAAGGATGTCGCTACCGGCCTGACGGGAGAGGGCGAAGAAGCCGGGGTCAATGGCGAGGAAAAAGGCCAGGACCAAAGCCGGGCGGGGTTTGAGGCGCTGCTGAAAAAAGAAGGGGACGAAGACCAGCAGGCTGCCGGTCAGCGCGGGGACGAAGCGGGCGAGGAAGTTGAAACTGCCGAAGATGAAGAATAAGATGCTGGTCAATAGCACGTAGGCGGTTTGCGGGCCAATGGCGGGATGCGCGCCTTGTGCGATCTGCAAGGCCTGGAGCGCGGGTGCGGCTTCGGCGTCGGTGAGCGGGAAGAGGCCGAGTTGGATGATGCGCAGGATGAGGGCTAAAAGAAAGGCCAGCCCATATAGCCAGCCCGTGCGTGAAGTGCGAGGTGAGTCCATGCGGGCTATTTTACCCGCGTTTGGTGAGTGTTCCATATGAATGCAAATGCTTTTTACCACGGAAGATAGGATTTGTTTTTCACCACAAAGAACACGAAGAGGGACTCAGTGTGCAATGTTCAGTGTTCTGAGTGTGACCGAGGAAAATAGTATTGTGTCACTGTGCGAAGGGAGGAGTTTCAACTTCATTTGTTATCTTGCATGGCAGGGATTCTCCGCTGCGTTCAGAGTCGCTCGCAATGAGCGTACGATATTTTCATGATTGTAAGGATACAGATATGTTGGGTCAGAAGCTTGTTTTTGGGGGAAGGTTTCGCTATAGTAATAACAGGCGGCTGGAAGGCGCTCGCTGAAAGGCGCTCGCTGGAAGATGCTCGCGGGAATCCGACCTACACCAGCACCACCCCTGTTCCCAAACTCATTTCACGTGATGACGAGGCTCGAGACTCGATTCAGGTGAATGAGACTCACCGACCCGCAAGGCTGGGTCAGCCAAGGAAAGGAAGGCCAACGCCAAAACCACGCGACGAAGGATGAACGAAGGATGAACGAAGGTTAAGCGAAGGATGGCCCGAGCAGGGAATCTCCCTGAAGAAGCGTCCACAGCCTACAAGCCGCGAAAGAAGCGGCCTGGCATCCGTTGTTCAGAGGGCTGTCCATGGTCTGTATGGCAAGCCAGAGACGTGTGAGAGAGTCTACACGCCGGTATAGCCCCGATGTACGTTTTATCAATACAAAGGAGTTTAACAATGGCAAAGGTACGAAATAATGTGATGGTGCGAGGATTAAGCGGTTCGTTCGGCGACCAGATGGTGATCAAGATCGATAAGGCCGGACGCACGATTGTGAGCAACAAGCCCGAGTTCAATGAAAACCGCCAGTTCACCGAGGCGCAACTGGCACAACAGGAGGCCTTTCGCGAGGCGGTGGTCTACGCCAAGGATGCCAAAACGGAGGAGGTGTACATCCAGAAGGCGGAAGGCACGCCGATGAGTCCGTATAACGTGGCGCTGGCAGACTGGCTGCACGCGCCGGAGATCAAGGAGATCGACGCCTCCGAATGGAACGGCCAGGCCGGGCAGGTCATCCGTGTGCGGGCCATGGATGATGTGCAGGTGACCAAGGTGAGTGTGGCGATCAGCGATGAGAACGGCGTAGTGCTGGAGCAAGGGCAAGCTGTGGCGGCGGAGGGTGCGTGGTGGAATTACACCACGACTGAGGCTGCCAGCGGGAACCCGAAGATTCTGGCTACGGCGGAGGATTTGCCGGGGCATATCACGCAGTTGAACTGGGATTAGGCGACCCCACCTGACCCCACCCCCAGCCCCTCCCCAAATGAAAATACACCATTTGGGGAGGGGAAAAGCCCCACTCACCC
>DATKNJ010000263.1:0-9680 GCA_035541395.1 Anaerolineales bacterium | reverse complement strand
GCACCGGTGTGTCCTACCAGCGCAAGATTCTCTCCAGCGCGGATGCACAGGTTGAAGTCCGAGAGAATCGGTTCTTTATCCGTATAATGGAAATTTAAATTCTCGAAGCAGACTTCACCTTTTAAACGAGGAACGTCGCGGTGATCGACTTGAACGACATTCGGATCGGCGTCAATTAACGCATACACGCGCTCTGCTGCGCCAAGGCCTTGTTGAATCTGTGCCCAGAAAGCCGACAGGTTTTGAATGGGGAAGAAGAACTGGTCGAGGCTCATGATGAACAGATACCACGCGCCAGCCGTGACGATGCCCTGCGCGATGTTCATGCCGCCCGCGTAAACCAGAATGGCAGTGCAAATTCCGCCGACCGCGTTGAGCGTTGGAAAAACCAGTGAAAGCACAAGACCGCGTTGAATGTTGACGCGATACGATTGTTGATTGGCCGCGTCGAAGATTTGAAAGATGCTTTCCTCCTGGCGGAAATTTTTGGCGATGGAGATTCCGCTGACCGTTTCCTTGATCGCCGCGTTGACATCGGCCATGGCCTGCATGCCGCGTTTGGTGACGAAGCGCGCCAGGTTGCGAAAGCCAAGTGTGATAACAAAGACGAACGGTAGGAATGAAAGCAAAAGCAAGGTCATGTGCCATTCGGTTTGAAACAGGATTACGCCCAGAATGATCGCCTGGATGAATTGTGAGATCACATCTGTGACGATCACAACCAGTTGGCCGAAATCGTTTGTATCGGAGGTGATGCGCGAGACGATGCGGCCCGAAGAAAATTGGTCGTAAAAAGACAGGTCGTGTTCGGCAGCGGCTTCGAACGCGGTGGAACGGAGTTTGAGGATCACATCGCCCACCGCGCGAATCACAAGACTGCGCCGCGCCCAGTTGAGTCCCCAAAGGCCAATTCCAACAAAAAGCAGCGCGAAGAAGACCAGCCAAATGGATTGCAGAGAAGGCTCGTTTTTGAGCAGGTCCACCATTTTGCTGACGATTACCGGCAGCGACGCGCCGATGGCCGCAATCGCCACCACTAATGCAGAAATCCACGCGAACCGTTTTTTCTGCGGTTTGAAATATTCGAAAATGCGCGCCACCAGTTGGCGGTCGGAATATTGACGGTCGTATTTTTCAGCGTTCAGTCCAGCGAAAAATCCCATGAGGTCTCCAGGAAAGACGCGCAACCACGCAAATCAAGTCTTGCGTCTCGATGTCTGCAGTTTCTAATTTATTCTCTGAAAATTCTTGAATACGCTTCCGACGTTTTCATCAACTCGTCGTGTGTGCCCATCGCCGCGATGCGGCCTTTGCGCATGACGATGATCAAATCGGCCCAGCGGATTTGCGACAAACGATGTGTGATCAAAATTGTCGTGCGTCCTTTTGCGGCGGCCGCAATGGCACGCTGAATTTTGTCTTCGGTGGCCGAATCGATTGCGGAGGTTGAGTCGTCCAGAATCAAAATATGCGGATCAGTTAGAAAGGCACGCGCCAGGGCCAACCGTTGACGTTGCCCACCGGAGAGAGTCACGCCGCGTTCGCCGATGACGGTTTCGTATCCATTCTCGAAAGAGCGGATGAAATCATCCGATTGTGCGGATTGCGCCGCCGCTTCGATCTCCCCGAAGCCTGCTCCCGGTTTCCCGAAAGCAATATTCTCCCCGACCGTGCGCGAGAAGAGGAAGATGTCCTGCTCGATCATCGAGATTTGTGAGCGCAGCGCCGCGAGATTCCAATCGCGCACATTGACTCCATCTACGAAGACTTCGCCGCAGGATACATCGTATGTGCGATTGATCAATTTGACCAGCGAGGTTTTTCCCGCGCCGGTCTGCCCGACGATGGCTACCGTTTGTCCGGCTTTGACTTTGAAACTGATTTCGTTCAAAACTCTTTCGCCCTCGCCGTAATCAAAACAGACATTACGAAACTCGATCTCTCCGCGCATGGGCTTTGAATAACCGGACGCGTTCTGGTCGAGATTGGTTTCGAGATTCATCAATTCAAGGATGCGGCGCGCGCCGGATATTCCCAACGAGATTTGAGTGTAGGCCATAGACGATGAGAAAGTCGGGAAGTCAAGCATGCGCAGCAAACCGAAATAAGCCACGACCGCGCCTATGTTAATCACACCCGCACGGAACAACAATAGGGCGTGGGCCAAACCAAAAGCATAGGCCAGACCAAGCAAAAGGTTCGGGATGAAGCGGGCTTCGATGTCGCCCTGATGGACGAAGGCATCTCGCACGCGGCGGGCGTTGGTCACGAAGCGTTCTGTTTCTGAACCTTCCTGCGCCGCACCCTTCATGATCTCGACCCCGTCCAGCGTTTCTGAGAGATGCGTGTTCATCTCACCAAACGTGCCGCGCACTTCATCGGTAATCGGCGACATGCTTTTGAGATATTGCCACAACGCCAAAAAATAACAGATGGTGAAAATGGTTGGCGTGAGTAGGAGCGCCGGACTGTATTGCGGCGCGAAAAGAAAAGGCATCACCAAAAACAAAAACGATCCCACGACCAAATTGATGCCCGGGCTGAACATGTAATTGATCTCGCGCACATCGTTGGTGGCACGCGCCATCGTATCGCCCACCGGTTGCAGATTGTGAAAGGTCATGCTCTTGCCGAGCAGGGAAAGATACAACTCGTCGCGGATGTCACGCTCGATCTTCTGCGCCATCAGTTCAGCGCCGAAGTTGCGTCCCAGTTGAAGCACGCCGCGCACGATCTGTGAAGCGCCCAACATCAGTGCCAATGGAAGCAAAATGCTCGTATCCGGATTCGGTTTGAGCATATCGTTGAAAGCGTTCCCGACCATCACCGGTACGACCGCTGCCAACGCGGCGTTCCCTACGGCGCCGAAAAAAAGCATCAGAATGATGTACCAATAACGCGCCGCATGCGACCAGATCCAGCGCACCGGGCCGCTTTTATCCGAAGTGTGGCGGCGTGTTAGCGTAAATTCTGCAGGTAAAGTTATGGAAGACATGCCGCGAATTCTACCATGCAGGCGCGCAACCCCTTATTCAGATGGGGGTTATCATATTTGGCTGACAATCCTGTCGACCAAATCAAATTCATAGGAGAGTGCAGTATGAAAATGCCGTCCGCTATTTCTACCTGGTGCATGATTCTCTTTTTCCTTTTTGCCGGTTTGTCATATTTTGGCGTTTCGGTAGGCGGATCCCTCTGGGGAATCCTGACGGGTATTTTCGCCCTCGGTTCCGCGGTGTTCCTTTTCCTCGGTCGCTAATTTTTTGCGTTCAACATAACAGCCTCCTGTACGGGAGGCTGTTATTGTTTAATCAAACTTTGATCCTGCTACACAGTTCGGCGCATTGGATTGCGTAATGCCAATCCTCATGATCCTCCAGACTCCACCACGCGGATAAAACCGCGTGCGCCAACGCCCACTGACGGATTCGTTCGCGCTCGACGCGCAAACGTTCGGACAAAATCGCAATCCGTCTCTTGGTGCGGACCCCTGGCCTGCTTCCACTTAACACGCGTCCCAATGGATTGAGCAACAGCGGCCCCACCTCATATTCGGCCGGGCCGATGACTCCTTTCGGATCGATGATCAACCAGCCGCGCTCCGATTCCAAAATGTTGTAATGATGGAAATCACCGTGTAATAACACGTCCGGCCGTTCTTCGGCGAAAAAGTCTTTTACTATCTTCTCAGCGCGCTCGACTAATTCACGCGGCAACGGGCCTGTTCCACCCTCGAAGTGCTGTCTTATTCGTTTGAATCCATCGAACCAGTTTTTCAGCAAGATAAATTTCTCGTGCCTATTCTCCGGCGCGGGCTGCCAGAGTCGACGCATCACATCCGCGGCGATTTCGGTAGCGCGGTCATCATCTTCAATCTCGGCCAACATTCTGCCGGGAACGAGTCGTTCGAGCAGAAATACACCTTTATCCTCATCACATTCCAAAAGCCTGACCGCGCCTTCGCCGTTATAAACACGTAACGTGTTCATCTCACTGATCAGTTCATTGTTCGGCGGTCCCATCTTCAATGCCACATGTTCCGCACTGCGTTCTGCAAATGCTACAAAGTTATAAGATAAATTTGGAACCGGTCGAACATTTGTCAGAGTCCAACGCTGAGAGAATTCATCGATTAACGTAGGAAGATCGGCAAGAAATTTCTCGCCGTTTTCTTTGTAAACATTTCGAATTGTGTTGATGAACTGGGGAGGAAGATTCATGTTTTATGTAGGAGCGAGCCATCGGCTCGCTCCTACAATCGTTAACTAGGAAAAATCTTATCGAATACTTCAGGGCAATACTTTTGCACCATCTCAGACGAGAGTCCGTTCTCTTTGCAGATTTCAGCATACAGGTCCACGGAGGGACGCTTGATGCGGCGTTGGGTTTCGGTATCGAGTCCCCACAGTCCGAATCGTTGAGTCCAGCCGCGTTCCCATTCGAAATTATCCACCAATGACCAATGGAAATAGCCGCGTATTGGCCAGTTGAAATTGACTGCGCGCCACACTTGATGAATGTGCTGCGCGATGTAACGCGGACGCATGTGATCGTCCGCATCTTCAGTGCCGTTCTCTGTGATGATGATCGGCAGATTGGGATAAGTTTTCACCGCCCATTTCAGTGTGTCATACAAACCTTCTGGCATGTTGGCGAGAAAACGGTTGTCGCTATAATCCGCGTCCTCTGGAAAATCGGAATGAGTAAAAAGCTCTTTGCGGTTGGCAAGATTGAAAGAGATGCGATCTACTGTGTAATAGTTGATGCCAAGATAATCCTGCGTGCCTTGCGCTTCGGGAATAGCCATTTTTCCAAGCGGCGACTTCATCACGCCAGTGCTGATGGCTGACGGAAAAGCCATGTTGATGCCCTCATAACGGATGTTGCGCATGAGTATATCGAGCGGCGACCATTTGGTCTTGGGGTTCATCGGGCGGAAATGCAGCGCGTATCCCACGCGCGCTTCCGGTTGAATCTCATGGATGGCATGATACGCAACTGCATGTGCGCGCAGCATGTTGGCTTCCACTTGAATGGCACGTTTGATGTCGAACGCGCCAGGCGGGAACGTGCCATTCGCATACGCGCTCAACGCGTACACATTCGGCTCGTTAATCGTCACCCACAAAGTATTGTACTCTTTGAGCGCGTCCACTGTTTTGCGCACGAACTTCTCGAACAGCTTGACGATCTCGTCGTTTTCCCACGCGCCTTTTTCCCACACCCAAAGCGGATCGGTGAAATGATGCAACGTCACCAACGCACTCATGCCGCGTTCGCGCAAGCCGCGTAACATAGCACGATATTTTTCGAGCGCTTCTTCGTCCCATTTATCGGGCGTGGGTTGAATGCGACTCCACTCCACTGAAAAACGATGTGCGTTCTGTCCGCCTTCCGCGGCGCGATCAAAGTCCTCGCGCCAGCGGCCGCCCCACCAATCGCAAGCCAGGCCCGATAATCCTTCTGTGTGGCCTTCCTGTTCCCACTTCCACCATTGATTGTTGGTGTTGTTGCCTTCCACTTGATGCGCGGCGGTGGCCGTTCCCCACAAAAAGCCGCGCGGAAAATGAAACGTTGCTTGAGGCATGGAATTCTCCAAAAAGGTTGTGCTTACATTTTACACAATTAATTTTTGTGCGCGAGATATGCTAGATATAACGCGACCGATCCCGCGACCGCGGCGTTGAGCGATTCGATTTCGCCGCGCATCGGAAGTTTGAGCAGGATGTCGCACTTCGATTTGACGAGCGGACGAATCCCCTCGCCTTCGGAGCCAACTACCAGTCCGAGTGCGCCGCGCAAATGACGTGAACCCGCTTCCATCTCCGCCCCGGCCTGATCCAAACCAACGATCCAAATCTCTTCGCTTTTGAGGGTATCAATCACCTGTGCGAGATTGGCGCGCGCCACCCGCAGATGTTCGCTCGCGCCCGATGAAGCATTGACGACTGCCGGAGTCACCTCCACACTATGCGCCAGCGGCAGGACGACGCCATGCACACCAACGGCTTCCGCTGTGCGAAGCAGCGTGCCGAAATTTTGCGGGTCGTTCAACGAGTCAAGCAACAAGATAAAAGGCAGCTCATTTCTTTGGCGCGCGGTCTCCAAAATATCCAGCACATCGGCATACGGATATGCACTGACCTCAAGCGCCACGCCCTGATGATTGACATGGATTTTGTCCAGCCTTGTACGCGGCGCTTTTTCCACTTTCACTTTGCGTTGATGAGCCAGTGAAAGAATTTCGCTCAAGCGACCTTTGTCCTGTGCGCCTTCGGCCAGCAAAAGCGTGAAGGCTTGCCTGCGATTCGCGCGCAGGGTTTCATAAACAGCATTGCGGGAATAGATGAATTCTTTCATTGTTTTTATTTTACTGCGTGCCCTTCAAACGATACACATCCAATCCTTTTACCTTGGCCTCGAAAACATAATTTTGATCAATGAAAGCAAATACTTGATTAAGGTTATCCGGCAAATAAGGCCAGCCCACATTTTCTGTAATTCTCTTCTGGCGCTCAACCGGATCTAATGAGAGAGTTTCTAAATCGCCCATGTCTACAATGAGAACTGGTTTGTTCGTCTCAAGGTCATACAGGAAGCGGTCATCCAGCCGCGTGGAAATATCTGATTTTACATACAATGGATAAAAAAGCACTGCACTCGGCGTCGGTCGATTCGACATGAAATTTTCGCCGGGATACGCGCCCCAAAACAAAACATAGTCTCCACTATGCGTGTGTTCATTGACATAAATCGAAATCGGCGAGCGGATGTCAACGCCTTGTGCTTTTCCGGTGAGATGATTGACCGCTTTTTGTAGATCGTAAACATTGCCGTTGGCAATAAAGAAAACAACTCCGAGAATCAATCCAAGAACAAGACCACTCGCGCGTTGATATTTCCATTCTTTTAACTTGGGGATGAACCATGCTTGTAAATGTTGAAATGCAAAACCAGCGAGTAGTCCAATGAACGGAAGCCAGTTCATGAAATAATGATCATAGTTTCGTTGCGCCGGATCGCTGAGGAGAATCACAGCAGGCCATCCAAGCCCGCATAAGAGATACAGCCATTTGATCTGCGCTCGTTCTTTGACATGTAAAAATAAAAGAAGATAACCAACTAAAGCAATCCATGCGGCAATGCCAAGCAAATGGAAACCGGCTGTTAAAGCTGATGAGGTTTTCAGTTGTGTACCGCTGTATGTCAGGTTATATAAAATAGATGCTTCCCATAAATCTTTCAATAATCCTTGCGACCAAAAGTAAATGGCCGTAATGGCAATAGGCAGAATTGCGCCGAGAGCAATCCAAAGAAGTCCAAGGAAAAAGTTTCGGAAGTTTCTTTGAAAAATTAAGAAGATTGAAACAACAAAGATCACGACAGCTTCAGTCGCTGCATTGTTTGGTCGGAACAAAAATGCGATGGCAAAAACGAATCCAAGCAGAAAATTGAATAGTCGTTTTTTGGGATTTTCAAGCAATTTCAAAAACAAGACGAACGCAATAAAGTGCAAGGGCAGAGGATATTCCTCAGTTAAGTTTCCGCCCATGATGCTGATATTTAAACCAAGTAACCAGACTAGTGTTCCAAAGATGGCAGGCCATGTGCCCCATAGGTTTTCCATGACTTGAATGGAAAAGTAAATGGTGGCCGTCAGGAAAATCATCTCGACAGCCCAAATTCCCCAGCGCGAGCCGTGACCCAACCAAAGTCCAAATGCGTTCAGGTAAAAGATCGCGGGTGGTTTGCTTTCCCAAGCGTCTCGATAGGGCAACTTCCCCTGAAGGATTTGATCGCCAATATATGTGTAAAAACCAGAATCACGCGCAGGTGTCTTTTTGCCGGGATTGGATTGGATTAATATCGTGAACGCCAGAAATACGCTCAAGATGATCAGAAAAGCAGTTTGAATTCTTTCAATAGAAGGCTTCTTGATTTCTTCTCTCATGTTTTGGCTTGGCCCCACCGATAGGTTTGTAACAGTGAGCTGACTGTTTTTAGAGATAGGGCTGGTTCATCCGCGCCAGTTTGGATTTTAACTCGCTCAAGAGTTCTGCGCCAATTTCGTTTTGCGGAGTATATAGATTATTCAATTCTTCGGGATCAGCTTCGAGGTCGTACAGTTCAATACGTTCCTTTGCCAATTCCAATCGTTTGTATCCGAAGTAGTATGTGAGCTTATAGTGTCCTTTAACCAACATGACTGTCGCCTGGGTGATGGTGCTACGAGGGTCGGTGCCGCGCGCTTGCACGGTGAACAGATTTCGGTTTGGATCGAGACTCGTTCCCGCGAAAGGCGGAAGCACCACGCCGCCCTCGCTCCAGTCTATGGGATTTTGTCCGGTGAGATGCAAAAGTGTGGGAATCACATCGACCACGCTGGTGTTCGAGTAGACGTCCAGACGGGAGGTTCTGCCCGGATCGAAAATCAACAACGGAACATGAACAACCGGCTGGAACAACACTGCTGTGGAATGACCTTCGATGCCGCGCTCGAACAACTCGCCGTGATCGGATGTTACCACTACGATGGTATTCTCCAACAATCCTGAAGATTCAAGTGAGTTGAAGAGTCTGCCGAATTCACTGTCAATATATAGAATGAATTCATCGTAATTCTCGCGGTCTTCTCGCAGAATCTCATTGTTCGGGTGTGCCATGGAGGCTTCTGGAGAGTTATCGAGGCTGAATATATCCGAGGGTTTGTTTGTTGGTTTGAAGCCATCGTTTCGGAATCGGCCATAAAAATCTTCGCGCGTTCTGTAGGGATAGTGAGGCGGCAAGAAATGGAAGTATCCCATGAAAGGCTGGGGAATGTTTTTCAGCCGACTCCCAACCCAGTCGATGGCATGTTCGAGGAGAAAGAAATTATCGCCATTAGTGCCCGGTATTCCACGCGGAAAACGGGACTTTATATTTTGCAGTTGATTTCCGCGGAGCAGTTCATAAATTTGGGAAAGGAAAAGTGAGTACGCGTATCCCGCGTCGCCTTTTTTGAGGATGCGCGCCCAACTAACGGTGGCAATATCATCGTCCCGGTTGAACGCCGTATCCACGAATCCATCATTGGTCAGATAAAGTTTCGCGCGCGGAACGAACTCATCCAAGTCTGCTTTAAACTGATCCAATAAGGTGTTCACGACATTGTTGTGTGAATAAGCAATGCGATAATAATTTTCAAAGGCATGGAAGATGGTTTTTCGCGCAAAAGACACATCCACCATGGTGTTCAATGTGAAGGCGCGATGCGTCCATGGGAGGGTCCCCGTCAAAAGGGAAGCTGTGCCGGGCGTGGTAAAGTTCCCGCCCGCGTAGTGGTTGTGATACACAATCGCTCGTTCGGCCAGTCGTGTGAGATTCGGTGTAGTTTCGCGCAGGTATCCATACAGCGACATATTGCTGGCTGTGAACGCGTCGAAGACCACGACCAACACATTCTTTTGTCCTGTTTGAAGCGCCCCCTTAACAAAACGTGGAGCAGTAAAACTTAGCGGTGTCAGGCCAGCCAGTTTAAGAAAATCGCGGCGATTAAACTTGGATTTCATCTTTTTACTTATGCTATGTTGCGAATAATCACAATGACCAGCCCGACCACATCGAAGAACAGGTAAACCATTGTTAATAATGAGAGGCGCTCTGAGAGCCCTTGCATGAAGTGAAGCGCTTTATCTGAACGC
>DATKNJ010000262.1:0-5780 GCA_035541395.1 Anaerolineales bacterium | reverse complement strand
CAAATCAAAGTTTAACGGATAACCCACAAGTTATAAAAATTGTCGAGTGGCTCGAAGAACTCCTTGAAGCAAAATCTCCTAAAAAAGATTTAAAGTCACGGTTAGAATTCTTCGAGCCTTTTTTCAAATAAAATTTATATTCATCATGAATCTTTCGGCAAAATATTTTTTGGAATTCTTACTAGCGTAAATTGATCGAGCATGAAGATCAACATTTCCTGCAAACTATATTGATCCAGCACCGTGTGCGAAATCTGTCCCTCGGTCAGCAAAGAGACAAAGCCGTGCAACTCTCCCCAAATGGCAACCGCCAACAGGTCAGACGGACCGGCGCGCAAAATATCAGCTTTTTGACAAGCCTCGACCACGGTCACCACGCGGCGGAAAGCCTGCTGCGAAATCTCCACAAAGGCGGGATAATCTTTCTCGCGTTCCAGGGCGCCCGAAAACGTAATCTTGAACTGATCCATATCATGCAGCGCGAACTGGACATAAGCCCAAGCTGTGGCCACCAACTGACACAAGGGCTGATCCGCAAACGGCTCTATCGCTGCATCCATCGACTCATATAAACGTTTAAATCCTTCAGTGGAAATGGCCGCGATCAAAGCCTGCTTATCGGCAAAATGCGCGTACGGCGCGGCATGACTCACCCCCGCGTGCTTCGCCACCTTCCGCAGGCTGAATCCGCTCACGCCTTCTTTCGCCAATACCTTCGCCCCACTGCGAATCAGCGCGTTCTTCAAGTCACCATGATGATATGTCTTGCGCGGCATGGAGATATATTAAGCCACAATCTTGACACTGTCAAGATTCAGCACTAGAATTTCATCGTTCGAGAAACTGGAGCTGATATGGGACGCTACGATTCCTACAAAAGTCTGGTGGTGGAAACCGCGCAACTGCTGACGCAAAAGGGATATCTGATGGCAACCGGGGGAAATCTCTCCGTCCGAGTCCGCGACGAAAAAGCTTTTGCTATCACACCATCCAATTACGACTATATGAAAATGCTTCCCGAGGATGTTTGCATTCTGGACTTGGACCTGAACGTGATCGAAGGCAAGCTCAAACCCTCGGTCGAGTCGGCCATGCACGGCGCGATCTATCAGACACGCGCAGACGTAAATGCAGTGGTGCATACGCATCAAGTCTACGCGAGTGCGCTATCACTGATCAAAGCGCCGATTCCCGCCTTGTTCGATGAGCAAACGCGTTTCCTGGGCCGCAGCGTGGAGATCATCCCGTACGCGCCATCAGGCACAGGCATGTTGAAAAACACAATTGCCAAGCATATCCAAAATCATAACAACGCTTACATCATGCAAAATCACGGCGCGTTATGTTTTGGTCATGATATGGAGCGCGCCGCGCACAACGTGGAAATCCTTGAAAAATGTTCCCTAGCCTATCTGCTGGCGATCTGCGCCGAGAAAAAGGTCAGCAAGGTTCCGCTGGCCGTGCGCGAGATCGCGTTCTCGAAATTACGCAAAGATCAAAAGAAAGTGGAACAAGGAATCTCTGAATTCGGCGGGGAATAAAAGACAGACTGGAAAATCACATGAGTGAACAAACTTACGCCATCAGCGAATATCACGATACTGATAAAATCTACGCCCAACTGAATGCGCTGGTCAAACAGCCCATGCATCCGATTCGGCGCGACAAGATGCAGGAATTTCTAAAATATTTTGAAACCGATTGCGCACGCTCCAAAGAGTTGACCGACGAAGCCAAGAAGTTCATCCCCGGCGGCGTGCAGCACAACCTGGCTTTCAACTATCCCTTCCCCATCGCCATAGAAAAAGCCGATGGCGCGTATTTATGGGATGCCGATCAGAATCAATATATCGACTTTTTGCAAGCGGGCGGCCCGACTGTTTTAGGCAGCAATTACGCGCCGGTGCGCGAAAAAGTTTTCGAGTTGCTTCGATCCTGTGGCCCGGTCACGGGTCTCTTCCATGAATATGAATTGAAACTGGCGCAACTTGTCAATCGCCTCATGCCATCCATTGAGATGTTCCGCATGTTGGGTTCAGGGACCGAAAGTGTGATGGCTGCCATTCGCGCGGCGCGCGCCTTCACCGGCAAAAAATATGTCATCAAAGTCGGCGGTGCGTATCACGGCTGGAGCGATCCAATGGTGTACGGCATGCACGTGCCCGGCACGGGTCGTTTTGAGGCGGCTGGCATTCCGCGCGGCGCGACCGGCGCAACAGAAGAATTCTTCCCGAATTCACTGAGCGCGTTGAAACGACATTTGATCTTCAATCGCCTGCGCGGTGGCACCGCTGCAGTAATCGTCGAACCGCTTGGACCGGAGTCCGGTACGCGCCCGGTTCCATTTGACTTCAATCAAAAAGTGCGTGAGCTGTGCGATGAGTTCGGTGCGCTTCTCATCTTCGACGAAGTGGTGACCGGCTTTCGTGTTGGCATGGGCGGCGCCCAGGGTTATTTCGGCGTCAAGCCCGATCTGACAGTTTTCGGCAAATGCATCACCGGCGGCTATCCGATGGCTGGCGGCGTCGGCGGACGCGCAGAAGTGATATCGCGCTTCGCGGCTGGCATCGGCGGCACCGGCGAACGCGCTTACATCGGCGGGACTCTTTCGGCCAATCCGCTTTCGTGCGTGGCCGGATATCACGCGCTGCTCGAAATGGAACGCACCAATGCGCCGGTCCTCGCTGGAAAAGCTGGTGACCGATTAACCAAAGGTCTGCAAGCCATCATCGATAAACTGAGTTTGCCTTATGTGGTTTACAACCAAGGGTCGATTGTTCATCTCGAAACCTCGGCTGTGATGCTGCTTGATTTGCGCAACCCGATCAAATTGGCGAAGGAACTCAAACCGCGCCGACATATGATCGAAGAGATGGGCGCGGCGTATATGTCTCAAGGATTGATCACACTCGCTGGCAGCCGCATGTACACATCCATGGCTGATACCGATGAAGTGATTGACGAAGCGTTGAAAAAATTTGAAGTTGTACTCGCAGCTTGCGCGTAGCACTAATCCATGCAATGGATGGAGGAATCATGACCCAAACCGAAAACATCATCCTGGCAGTGGACTTGGGCACGTCCAGCATGAAGGTCGCGCTGATCGCGGTCAGTGGAAAAGTTTTAGGCTGGGAGTCTGAACCGCTGCATCTCCATCTCACCGCGGACGGCGGCGCAGAACAATCACCGGACGACTGGTCGCAGGCGTTTCTCAACACAACAAAACGGCTCCTTAATCGGGACCTGGTAGAAAGGTCCGCGATACGAGCCGTTTGTTGTTCCACACAAGGCGAGGGCACGATTCCCGTCGACAAAGATGGCAACGCGCTGATGAATTGCATCCTATGGATGGATATGCGCGGCGAGCCATATCTGAAAAAAGAATTCGCGGGACTTATCAACATCACTGGCGCAGGGCTGCTCCATACACTGCATTGGATTCGCCTGACAGGTGGAATGCCATCGACAACGGGCAAAGACCCCGCCGCACATATGTTGCTTGTGCGAGAACGCTTTCCTGAAATTTATGCGCGCACATATAAATTCTTAAATGTTGTAGATTACATGAACCTGCGTCTGACGGGGCGCTTTACAACAACCTTCGATTCGATCCTGACTTCGTGGGTTACCGACAATCGCAATCCATCCAACATTCAATACGACAAAAGCCTTCTACAAGCCAGTGGAATTGACGCTGAAAAATTTCCAGAGATTGTTTCTTGCACAACCGACATCGGCAATTTATGCGCTGATGTCGCACAAACGCTCGGCCTTTCTCAAGATGTAAAAGTCATCGCTGGAGCAATCGATAACACCGCAGCAGCCATTGGCGCGGGTGCAGTGCGTGATTATGATCTTCATCTTTACATCGGTACTTCATCATGGATGGCCGCGCACGTCCCTTTCAAGAAAACGGATATTTTCGCATCGCTGGCCTCTGTGCCTTGTGCGGTTCCGGGGCGTTATTTGCTCACCGCCCTACAAGCCACCGCGGGCGGCAATCTGACCTATTTGCGCGATAACATTTTGTATCACAAAGATGAACTATTACAGGAAGCCGCAGTCCCTGACATTTTCAAATATCTGGATGCGATGGCTGCGCGCGTCCCGGCCGGAAGCAACGGCGTGCTCTACACGCCGTGGATTTGGGGCGAGCGCGCACCGGTGGAAGACCACACGCTGCGCGCGGGACTTTACAACTTGTCCCTGAACAATACGCGTGAAGACATCATCCGCGCCTTTCTCGAGGGCATCGCCTTCAACACGCGCTGGCTGCTCCGGCCAGTTGAAAAATTCATTAACCGAAAAGTCAAGTCCATTAACATCGTCGGCGGCGGCGCGCAATCTGATGTCTGGTGTCAGATCTTTGCAGACGTGATGAACGTGGAAATTAGACAGGTTCAGGATCCTGTCTATGCCAATGCGCGCGGCGCGGCCTGGATCGCGGCTGTGGGGCTTGGCGAAATCTCATTCGATGATGTTCCCCAATTAGTCAACTTCAAAAAACAATATTTCCCACAGGCAGAAAACCGAAGTCTCTATGATGAGCACTTCGAAATATTTCAACAAACCTACAAACAAATGCACGGGCTGTATAAGAAATTAAATTCGTGATCGAACCATTTCATCGAAGCCGGAGAAGGCATGAACAAAACTGGTTATCAACTTTACGGATATCGTTGGGCGGTGCTGGCTGTTTTCATGTTTATCAATCTCACCATTCAAATCTTATGGATTTCTTTCGCGCCGGTCACCGGGCCTGCCGCGAAGTTCTACGGCGTCAGCGATCTGCAAATCGGTTTATTCGCCATGACGTTCATGATGGCTTTTATCCCGCTCTCGATCCCGGCTTCGTGGGCCATTGACACGTTTGGCTTCCGTCCCGCGGTCAGTTTTGGTGCGATCTTGATGGCAATCTTCGGCGTCCTGCGCGGATTGGCCGGAGGAAATTATTCACTGGTTTTGTGGAGCACAATCGGTGTGGCCGTCGCTCAACCATTCTTGTTGAACGCATGGACAAAAGTCCCGGCGCAATGGTTCGCGATAGAAGAACGCGCTACCGCGGTCGGTTTGGTGACTTTGGCAAATCTGGTCGGAACCGCGCTCGGCATGGTTCTGACTCCGATTCTGATTAACACGATTTCGATTCCCACAATTCAATTAATCTACGGCTGCATCGCCGCGTTTTCGTCGATTCTTTTTGTTATTCTCGCACGCGAGACTCCGCCAACTCCGCCCTGCCCGCCCGGACAAGAAGTACGCGCGCTGATGTTGGACGGACTCAAACACGCGCTTAAGGTAAAAGCTTTCTGGCTATATCTTTTTGTTTCCTTCATCGGACTTGGTATCTTCAACGGAATTACAACCTGGGTGGAAAACATCATTCGGCCGCGCGGTTTCACGCCGACAGACGCGGGTACGCTCGGCGCGTTGATGCTGGTCGGTGGTGTGCTTGGTGCGGTGGTCATTCCACCATTTTCTGATAAGCAACATAAACGCCAGCGATATCTATTGCTGGGATTCATTCTGGCCATCCCGGGTCTCGTGGGGCTGACGTTTGCTACCACGCAATGGCTCCTACTCGCCTCAGCATTTACCCTCGGTTTCTTCCTCGTCAGCACTAGTCCAATTGGCATGCAATACGCCGCCGAGATTACGCAGCCGACTCCTGAAGGCACATCCAACGGCTTGATCCAACTCTTTGGTCAGGCTTCAGTTGTATTCGTTTACATCATGGAAGCAATGAAAAGTCCGAATGGCGCGTTCACACCTGCGCTACT
>DATKNJ010000261.1:0-16819 GCA_035541395.1 Anaerolineales bacterium | reverse complement strand
AACTTTTTCACAACTTACACAGCACGATTCACTGCTGTACTGGAGCGGGCCACTGCTCAATCCCCTACTCCTACCGTTTGTTGCTCTTGGAATTATTTATAACATTTGGAACATCCGCCGGCCTCATTATCTTTTTATCTTGCTTTGGTATCTTCTTTCTACGATCTCCGGCCCGGTCTTTCTGGGATCGGTATTGCCGCGCGTGATGTATTTAACGCTTCCGGTCCTAGTGACTTGGGGCGCGCTCGGCTTGTGGACAGCTTTTGCCGCGCTACGCGCGTTATTCAGCGCGCAACGATTCAGATACGCCGCAACGATCTTCGGATTGGTTATCGTAGCAATTCTATGGAATGATTATCACATTTTCAGCACCAAACTTCTCGATCCACCCGATCGGCAAAAGCGGCGTGAGTTGGCTGATCTCACATTTTCTGCTGCGCAAACGACATCGATGATTCTCTTCCCTTATATTCCCAACCAGAACGACTCGCTTGAAGTGGAATCGCAGGTTCTGATTTTTTCTGTGGCAGGCGCGCGTCATCTCGGCTTGGACGCGGTGGAGCATTACAAACAAATCGATTTCAATTCCGTTCTGCCAACGCTTTGGGACATGAGAAATATCGGCGGATTGGATGTGTTCTACGACAAGACCGCCGACTCGGATCAAGATGAACAAGCCAAGGCATTGCAAGTGCTTCTCAAGTGTTATCCGCGCGCCAGCCTCCAGATGCAAGGACGTTTCTTCGATGTCTATCACTTCGATGCGGACGCGCTCAAGACTCCGGCCTGTTATTCTGCCGAAGCGCCAACCATCGTAACGCCGAAAGACTCGAGCGCTATTCCCGCAGGTCGGCCGGTCACCTTGAAGTGGGATACCAACGGAGTGACGGCCAGCAGTTTCGAGGTCGGGCTTGAACGCAAGCTGGATAACATCTATTGGATCGAAGCCGAAAACTTTCAAGGCGACGGTTGGTACGAACAAAGTCAATTCGTCAGCGGATTCAGCGGCACAGGTTTTCTCATGGATAACTGGCAGGCCGGGCAAGCCGATTACATATTCGATGTGCCAACTGCCGGACAATATAAAGTTTGGGTGCGATTCTACAAACGCCGCGACAACGATCAGCACAACTTCATCAGTGTGAACGGACAGAAGGTCGAGTTCGCCGAAAACGGCGGGACGCTCAACGAATGGATCTGGAAAGATATCGGCACATTCGATTTGAAAGCCGGTCCATTGCCCCTCGCGCTGACGCGCACATACGGACAAGATGATCAATACAGCGTATTTATCGATTCAATTGTCCTCACATCCAATCCAACTTATCAGCCAAGCAATGAAGACGGTGAATGGCAATCCGTCCAATCCACCGGAGAAATCAATTCCAGCGTGAGCGAATATACTGTTCCCGAGGCATTGTTGCCGGGCGAGTATCGCTGGCAAGTGCGCGTCTTCGATGGGAATCATCTTGTGGACTATAATGGCGAGCGCGGAATCGAAAGTGAGACGAGTCATTTCACAATTCGCTGACCGCGAATTTGAATCGTTCTCGGTATAAAAGTATGAACATGGAGAAAACTTTGCAGTCAAGAGAGTTGGTAAAACGTATTCCCTGGTTTGAAGTGATCCTGGTAATTGTAGTGATGGCTATTCATATTTACGCCGCCACTTCAGATGCCTATAACTTTCCAGCCAGTTGGTTCACGCGCGACGACGCGTATTATTATTTCAAAGTTGCACAAAATATCAGCGAGGGTCACGGCAGCACCTTCGATGGCGTCGGCTTGACCAATGGTTATCATCCGCTTTGGATGTTGGTTTGCATTCCGATCTTTGCGCTGGCGCGTTTTGACCTCATCCTCCCGCTTCGCATCCTCCTGCTCGTACAAGCTGCACTAAGCGCGGCCACTGCCGTTCTGATCTATCGTCTTATCAAAAGCAGCGTCTCCGAAGCGCTTGGCATTATCGCGGCCTCGTGGTGGGCGTTCAATTGGTACATTCATGGGACGCTCTACCAAATGGGACTCGAATCCGCATTAGCATCTTTCACCGCGACATTATTGATCTACCAACTTTTGAAAATGGAACGTAGTTGGAGGACAAGCCCGCTCACGCGCCGACAGGTAATTGGTCTCGCTATCTTCGCGTTGCTGGCCCTCTTCAGCCGACTCGACCTCGTCTTCTTCGCCCTCTTGGCCGGACTCTGGATCATTTTCCGCGGCACGCCCATACGAACATTGCTTCCGCTTGATGCGTTACTGGCCACAGTCAGTGTGCTGATGAGTTTCATTATCCGCCTCGGCTTACCAGACTATTACACATACACCGCCGCGGCGCTCACCATGGTCGCAGTATCTGTAATCACAAAAATCTTGTTGTATTTTTTCCTGGGTTTATACCAACCATCCTCCGCACAATCCGTCTGGCGCGAGCTTCGTCAGATTATTTTAGCGGTGGCAGCCAGCAGTTTGATCACCAGCGGGGTGATGATCGCCGCGTCCTCACCGCTGGGAGGTTTCCCGCGCATTGCGCTCTTATACGATTTTGGCTTCAATCTGGCTGGAATGATTCTCCTGCGTTTACTGGCACGCTTTTTCAGCCAAAACAAAAACCGCGAACGCGTCTCGCCGTTGGAATTATTGAAATCAAAATGGAAGTCATGGCTTGAAGAGGGTATGATCTATTATGGCATTGTGGGCATTCCACTTGTTATTTATATGTTGGCCAATAAAGTCTTCATCGGTACGGCCATGCCGGTCAGTGGCGAGATCAAACGCTGGTGGGCCAGTTTTGGCTTGCATACGTATGGCGGCGTGGCGCGCAATCTATTTCAATTTTGGGCAGTAGATTTTGTCACTGAATTCAATGCCTGGCGGCCATTAACTTTCTTTTTGGATGCTTGGCACACACAAATTGGAATCTGGCGTGGCTCCACATACAAAATAGAATTCATTTATGGCGATCTCGTCTTTCTGGTCGCGATTGTTTGGCTGGCAGCTTTAGCGTTCAACCGTCACAGGGCTGTGCGTGCTGCGACTCAATTGGGACTCCCATTATTATTCACAGCTTCATGGGTTCAAATCATTTCCTATAACGCCTTGGGCTACGCATCCATGAAAGAATGGTATTGGATCACTGAACCGTTGTTTCTCGTCTTGGCATTCATGGTTGGTGTTGGAATCCTGTTGAAGCCATTTTTGAAAATTCCATACGCACGCGTCGGGTTGTTGGTCGCGGCTGTGATAATCAGCCTGCCAATGGCTCGAGCACTTGCGATCCAGACCATAGAAAACATGCCGCATGGGATGTACCATGTCAAGCCACCCTACATCGACGTAGCGCGTTTTCTGGAAAAGCATACGCCAGCGGGCGCAAAGATTAGCATGACTGGTGGCGGAAACGTTGGCTACTACATTCAAGGCCGGACGATTGTCAACATGGATGGATTGATCAACAGTCCGGCTTACTTCGAGGCGTTCAAACTTGGAAAAGCGAACGATTACATGGCTTCCATCGGTTTGAACTATATCTTCGCGAACCCGGGAATTTTGAGCGGTCCGCCGTATCGCGGCGAATACAAAACGGGCAAGGTCATTGCCCTATACGGCGGCAAGTCGCTGATGGAATTCACACCGTGAAACGCGCTTTATTTGGTGTAACCCCGCTCCTATGGCTGGTGTTATTGCTAACGATATGGAATGGTATACGGCTGTGGACTGCCATCGCATGGCACAACATACTCAACGAGTTTGCGGCCCGGCCCGGCCCCGTCTACATTGCCGTCAGCGGCGCGTTTTGGTTCACGATAGGTCTATTCGTGTTTTGGAGTCTATGGCAAGGAAAAATCTGGACGAAGAAATTGCTGCTCGGGGCCGCGGCAGGTTACACGGTCTGGTATTGGAGCGACCGCTTGTACTTCCAAACGAATCGCGCGAACTGGCCCTTCATCGTTGTCTTGAATATTATCCTGTTGGCTTACGTGTTTATCGTTACACGGTCTAACTTTTTCCAGAGAGAGGCTTATGAACAAGAATCCGAGAATGATTGAATTAGAGGAGCGCAAAGCGAAATCGCGTTTGGGCGGAGGCGAGGAACGAATCGAAACGCAACATAAAAAAGGACGCTTGACCGCGCGCGAACGACTTGACCTGTTGCTCGATAAAGGTTCTTTCCGAGAAGTAGATTCGTTCGTTGTACATCGCACGAGCGACTTTGGGTTGGACCAACAAAAGTTTATGGGTGACTCTGTTGTAACTGGTTGGGGAACCATTGAAGGGCGATTGGCATATGTATATTCGCAAGACTTCACAGTGTTTGGCGGAAGTCTTGGTGAAGTGCATGCAGAAAAAATCTGCAAGATCATGGACCTGGCCATGAAGAACGGTGCGCCGGTGATTGGCTTGAATGATTCAGGCGGTGCCCGCATTCAGGAAGGCGTGGTGGCCTTGGGAGGTTTCGCAGATATCTTCCTGCGCAACACATTGGCATCAGGTGTCATTCCCCAAATTTCCGCCATTATGGGACCCTGCGCGGGCGGTGCAGTGTATTCGCCTGCGTTGACCGATTTTATTTTTATGACGCGCAAAACTTCGTACATGTTCGTGACAGGGCCTGATGTTGTAAAGGCCGTCACACATGAAGAAGTAACTCAGGAAGAATTGGGCGGTGCGAGTGTCCACTCGGAAAAGTCGGGGGTTTGTCATGTGGCGGCCGATAGCGAAGCAGACACGTTGTATCTCATCCGTAAACTGCTCGGCTATCTTCCGCAAAACAACATGGAGGATTCTCCTTTTCAAGATACCGGCGATGATCCACTGCGCATGGACGAAGCACTGAACACTCTTGTCCCGGATGATGCAAATAAACCTTATGATATTAAAGATGTCATTCGTTTGATTGTTGACAATGGACAGTTCTTTGAGATTCATGAAAATTACGCACAAAATATCGTAGTCGGTTTTGCGCGCCTTGGCGGACATTCAGTCGGCATCGTAGCGAATCAGCCTGCGGTGTTGGCTGGTGTTCTGGATATTGACGCCAGCGAAAAAGGCGCGCGCTTTGTGCGTTTCTGTGATGCGTTCAACATCCCGATCGTCACATTTGAAGATGTGCCCGGATTTTTGCCCGGTACCTTTCAGGAACATCACGGCGTGATCCGCTCCGGCGCGAAACTGTTATATGCATACTGCGAAGCAACTGTTCCCAAGCTGACAGTGATCACGCGCAAAGCATACGGCGGTGCATATTGCGTGATGTCATCCAAGCACATTCGCAGCGACGTGAACCTAGCATGGCCAACCGCCGAGATCGCAGTCATGGGACCAGATGGCGCCGTGAGCATTGTCTTCCGCAAAGAATTGGAAAAAGCCAAAGACCCGGTCAAGCGCAAAGCCGAGTTGGTGGAAGAATATCGGCAGAAATTCGCCAGCCCCTATGTGGCCGCGGAACGTGGATTCGTTGACGATGTGATCGAGCCAAAGGAAACGCGTCCACGCTTGATCAACGCGTTGGAGATGTTGAGCAACAAACGCGAAGCCAATCCGCCCAAGAAGCACGGAAACATTCCTTTGTAAGAACGAATGATTATTCGTTCATTCCTTATGAGGTAGAGCATGTTCAAAAAAGTTTTAGTGGCTAATCGAGGGGAGATCGCAGTACGCATCATCCGTGCCTGCCGCGAGTTGGGCATGGATACTGTTGCCGTGTATTCCGAAGCGGATCGTCACGCGCTGCACGTTCGTTATGCGGACGAAGCATATTTGCTGGGTCCCGCGCCTTCGCGCGAATCCTATTTGCGCGGCGACAAGATCATTGACATTGCCCGCAAAGCCGGCGCGGACGCCATTCATCCAGGGTATGGATTCCTGGCCGAGCGCGATGACTTCGCCGCGGCTTGCGCCGATGCGGGCATCGCGTTCATCGGACCAAAACCATCCTCCATCGCGGCCATGGGCGACAAAGCTGAAGCGCGCGCAACTGTTATCAAAGCGGGCGTGCCGATTGTGCCCGGCACTGAAGATGTGGGCAACCTGACCGATGATGATTTATTAGGTATCGCGCCAAAGATCGGTTTTCCACTCTTGATAAAAGCCACAGCAGGCGGCGGCGGAAAAGGCATGCGCGAAGTAGTCAACATCGAGGAAATGCCAGGACTGCTTCACTCAGCGCGACGCGAAGCCGAATCTGCGTTCGGGGACGGCAATGTTTATCTGGAAAAGCTAGTCACCGGCGCGCGGCATATCGAAATCCAAGTGATGGCCGATATGCACGGAAATGTGATTCATTTGGGCGAACGCGAATGTTCGCTTCAACGCAGACATCAAAAGTTGGTGGAAGAATCGCCATCGCCCATCATGGACGATGAACTGCGCGCCAAAATGGGCGCGGTAGCCGTCAAAGCCGCACAAGCCGTGGATTATGTCAACGCGGGGACGATTGAATTTCTGGTGGATAAAGACCGCAACTTTTATTTCCTTGAGATGAACACGCGCCTGCAAGTGGAACATGCCGTGACAGAGTTCATAACCGGCATCGATATCGTGGCTGAACAACTTCGCATCGCGCGTGGACGCCAGCTTAGTTACACCCAGGACCAAATCCGATTCAACGGCGCGGCGATTGAATGCCGCATCAACGCCGAAGATCCTTATAACAATTTCATTCCATCTACTGGTCGAATCACACATAGCCTGCTCCCCACCGGGCCGGGCGTGCGCGTGGACACCGGCGTTTATCCGGGCTTTGAGATCACGCCTTATTACGATCCGATGATCGCCAAACTGATCGTGTGGGGCGAGACGCGCGCACAGGCCATTCTGCGGATGCGCCGCGCACTGGAGGAATATCGAATCGTCGGTGTGCGGACGAATATCCCGTTCCATCAAACGCTGATGGACTCGACCCGCTTTATGGGCGGACAATATGATACGCGCTTCGTCGAAGAGCGTTTCTCAATGGATGAAAAAGAGGAATACCGCGACGAACATGCCGAGATCGCGGCCATGCTCGCCACGCTGGTTGCACACCAGGAGACAGAACGCTCTGCACAAATCGTCCGGCGCGGCGAACGCGACACGAGCAACTGGAAATGGATCGGACGCTGGGAACGTATCCATCGCTGATTTATTGGAAACAGGTTGAAGTCGGAGAATGAAGCGTTATGAAATATATTGCAACGAGTGAAGATCGCGAATTCCAAGTCGAGATCATTGACGAAAAACATATCCGGGTCGGTGATCGATTGCTGGAAGTCAACTTCGAGTCGGTCAGCGGACAACCGGTTTATTCATTGATCGTGGATGGCAGATCGTACGAGGCTTTTGTTTATCAGGGCGAAGATAATAACTGGCAAGTGCTGCTGCGCGGACGGTTGTTCCCGGTGGCTGTGGAAGATGAGCGCGAGAAGCGATTGCGCGCCGCGGGAAACAGTACGCTGGCAGAAGGCGAGGAGTTTCATTTGAAAGCGCCAATGCCGGGTTTAGTGGTGGCAATCCCGGTCAGCGAAGGTCAGAGCGTTGAAAAAGGACAAGTGGTGGCAGTGCTCGAATCCATGAAAATGCAAAATGAGTTAAAATCTCCGCGTGCCGGAACGATAGGCCGCATCCGCGTCAAGCCGGGCGAGTCGGTGGAGCAAAAGCAAACATTATTGAGCATTCAGTAAACGCCAAACCAATGAACGATCAAGAAGTTGAAGCAAAGTTTTTTATAAAGGATTTAAAAAAGATTGAGACGCGCCTTCAAGAGTTGAAGGCGCGTTTGATTCAAGAGCGCGTACATGAGGTCAACTTGCGGTTCGATCTACCCAACGGTTCGCTGCGAGCGGATGGCCGCGTCCTGCGCTTGCGACAAGATACAGAAGCGCGGCTGACGTATAAAGGAGCAAGCACTCTGAAAGAAGGCGTGCTATCGCGCACAGAGTTGGAATTCACTGTCGGCGATTTTGAAACCGCACGAAATTTTTTGGAAGCATTGGGCTATGTTCGATTTGCCCTTTACGAAAAATATCGAAGGACGTATGAACTGGATGGCTCACACATTATGCTGGACGAATTGCCGTATGGCGATTTTATAGAGATCGAAGGAGCAAATTTGGATGAGATTCGCGCGACGGCAGAACGTTTAGCCATTCATTGGAACGCCGCGATTCCCGCCAGCTATCTGGCCTTATTTGATACGTTCTGTGCAGAGCGCGGCATCGAATCAGATGAACTTACTTTTGAGGCGGTGGACAAACTTCAACCAACTGCCAGAGAATTGGATATTCAAGCGGCGGATGAAGGCTTTTCTTGACAGGGTACTTATTCGCACTATACTTGAATCATCATAAGGATCAAAGCATATGTCACCAAAGGGCTATGAAAACCTGCGCGCTCACGTCCCGGAATTAAATCACCCTTTCGGACTGCTGCGTATTTTGGGAATCGCGGCAGTTCTTTTTATTTTCGTTACAGCGTTCTTCACCACCGAAGACCTCACTTGGCCATTTTGGTTATTAGATGGCGAAGTAGTGATTGGCGCGCTCGGATTCATTCTATTCAGCCTGTTCTTCCGCTCAAAAACGAATTTGCTCGCTCAATTCGGACCTCTTGCCTATCGCAAAGCCTTTGGCCGCTTCGCCCTTCCGGGACTCGCCATTATCTTCGCAGTCGTGGCACGCATCGGATATATGCCCGGGCCATTGATTCCGCATTTTTGGTGGTATCCCGCATTAACTGTTCTGGGATGGCTTCTCGTGATTATCGGCGTTGCACTTTGGATTCGCTCGGTCACGACCTTCGGCGTAGATTATCTCGCCATGTTATATGTCTATTTCCCAGAAGAATCAAAACTGGCCGACCATAAAATTTATCAAATCTTGCGCCATCCGATCTATGCATCTGCGCAACAAATCGCTTTCGGATTCGCCCTGTTGAATGGCAACTGGTTCGCACTTACCTGCGCAGTCTTCTTTAGTATTGGCCTTTTCGGTTTCGTGCGTCTCGTGGAAGAAAAGGAATTGATCGAACGTTTCGGACAGTCATATTTGGATTATCGCAAACGCATCCCCGCTTTTTGGCCGCGTCCGCGCGATCTCGGAGGGTTCTTCAAGTTTTTGCTCAGCGGGGAATAATTTCTTCTATTCGATCTCGACGTTCAGATCATTTTTCCAGCACACACGCGTCGCCACGCCCGATTCCCCCAACAATATCGGCAACATGGATTCCATCGCCCGCGCGTCGCCGGATGTGAAAAATTGGATTTCACCGCGTCCGTCCGCGAGGCGTTTCATGTTTCCCGCCTCAAGCAGACGTTGAACCTGCCGCGCCACTGAGGGAGCCGGATCAATCACCCGAACGTTTTCTCCTGCGATCTGCTGAATCAGTGGAATCACAAACGGATAATGTGTACAACCCAAGACAACTGTATCAATTCCCTTTTCCAGCATGGGCGTCAACGCTCGTTCGAGAATCTCGCGCGTGCGCGGGCCGTTCAAATCACACTTCTCGATTTGCGCCACCAGGCCGGGGCAAGTATCCTGCAAAACTTGCACGCCGCTCGCGAACCGTTCCACCACCGAAGCATATAACGCACCTTGAAATGTAGCAGGCGTTGCCAATACTCCAACCACGCCGCTGTGTGTATGTTCCGCAGCTGGTTTGACCGCCGGTTCCATTCCAACGAATGAAACATCCGGGAACTTCGCGCGCAAAAACTTCAACGCCGCGGCAGAAGCCGCATTACATGCCACGACAATTAACTTCGCACCGCGCACCAAGAGGAAACGCGTAATCGTCTCAGAAAAATTCTGGATTTGTTCCATCGGCCGCGGGCCGTAAGGGACATGGCCTTGGTCACCGAAATAGATCACAGCTTCTTCGGGCATCTGTGCGCGCATGGCCCGCAGAATAGATAAGCCGCCTACACCCGAGTCAAATACGCCGATTGGATTGTTTGCTATTATTCGATTCATAACCGAATCATAATCTGATTCTTATTTCCCTGCCGCATCCACAAACGATTTAAATAATCTTAGCATGGAGGGTTGGTCCGTCAACCATTCTGGATGCCATTGCACTGCAATCGCATATGGATGACCTGGCATTTCCACGGCTTCCACAAGTCCATCCGGCGCGTGCCCAACAGCGCGCAACGCAGGCGCGACATCTTTCAAACCTTGATGATGCAGACTGTTGACATGCAGCAAAGTCTCGCCAAAGATTTCGGCTGTGCGGCTGGTTTCATCTACATTGACAGGATGCACTAACGTGCGTCGCAAATTTCCCGGATAATCATGATCGAGTGCGTTCGGAAGTTGGTCGTAAATATGAGTATAAAGCGTCCCGCCGAGGGCAACGTTCATCAACTGCGCGCCGCGGCAGATTCCCAACATCGGCTTACCCTTTTCAAATGCGGACCGCGCCAAAGCCAGTTCGGTAGAATCACGCGCCGGGTCCACGCCATCAATTCTCGGGTGGGGTGAACCGGAGAAATAGTCGAGGGAAATGTCACCGCCGCCGGAGAAGAGAATCCCATCAAGGTGGGAATATAGATCCCAAAGAGTTTCTTCAGGCAAATTATTTGGAATCAGGATCGGAATCCCACCCGCGCCCGTGACCGCGTTGATGTAAGAATGCTGCAGGCTGACAATCGGATGTTCATCCGCGTCTTTATTGGTGCGTATGGTAATCCCAATCAATGGTCTCGACATACCGACTCCTTTAAAGAGAAAGAGCGCAGGAACCTGCGCCCTTTTCGGTTCGCAATTAGTCGAACTTTTGTTTGAGACGAGCGGACTTGCCTGTGCGCCCGCGCATGAAATACAACTGCGCCCGGCGGACCTGGTTATGGCGCTCGACGACTACTTTATCGAGTCTCGGCGAGCGAAGTAAAAACGTGCGCTCAACGCCGATGCCATTGCTGGCCACGCGGCGGACGGTGAAAGAGGCCTCGTTGCCGCCTTTGCGCAGGCGAATCACAGTGCCTTTGAATTCCTGAATACGCTCGCGGTCACCTTCTTTAATGCGGACGTGCACACTGACGGCATCGCCGGGGCGCAGCTCTGGAATGTTCTCGTTGGGTTTGGCCTCGACGGCCTTCAGCAGATCGGTCATTTCGTTCTTCCTTACAGTTTTTAGTCTGAAACGCGACGGCGGATTATAGCATGTAAAACCACGACAGACAAGGTTGCTCACGCATATCTGCGAACCGCCAGCACCGCGTTGTGGCCGCCAAACCCGAAGGCATTACTGATGGCAAAATCGATCTTTTTCTCGCGTGCTTTGTTCGGGATGTAATCCAGATCACATTCAGGGTCAGGCGTTTCGTAATGAATAGTCGGCGGCAGGATGCCCTCGCGAATCGCCTGCACACAGAAAATCGCCTCGAGCGCGCCGGTCGCGCCCATCATGTGGCCGGTCATGGATTTGGTGGAAGAGATCGGAATTTTATAGGCCAACTCGCCCAGCGCGGATTTGACGGCGCGCGTCTCAGATTGATCATTGAGCGGCGTTCCCGTTCCATGCGCGCTGATATAACCGATATCCTCGGGATTTGCGCCCGCCGTTTCCAACGCGTGACAGATGGCCGCCGCGCCGCCCGCGCCATTTTCATCCGGCGCGGTAACGTGATACGCATCCGCGGTCGAGCCATAACCTGCCAGTTCGGCCAGGATATTCGCACCACGCGCCTTGGCATGACCTTCACGTTCCAACACCAACACTGCCGCACCTTCGCCCATCACCAGACCGTCGCGATTCTTGTCGAACGGTTGAGGTGTCATCGAGTAATTATCGTTGCGACGCGTCATGGCGCCGATACGGTCAAAAGCCGCTACGCCGGTTGACGTCACGGTGGACTCGGACGCGCCCGCCAGGCAAGCATCGATCATGCCGGCCCGAAGCATCATCCAAGCCATGCCGATTCCATCCGCGCCAGAAGCGCACGCCGAAGCCACGGAAAAGCACGGCCCTTTGATTCCATGATCGATCGCTGTCATTCCGGAAGCACCATTTGCCATCAACATTGGAATAAAGAATGGGCTCACTCTGCGCGGGCCTTCGGTGTAATTGGTAAGCACCGAATCCTGCAAAGACTTCAACCCGCCGATTGCCGAAGCAATGATTACTCCAATACGCCCGGCGTTGGCTTCCGTGATCTCGAGACCGGAATCCGCAAGAGCCTGATTCGCCGAGGCGATAGCCAATTGCTCAAAGCGGTCGCGTCGGCGCGCCTCTTTCGCGTCCATATATTGATCGGGGTTAAATCCTTTCACTTCCGCGGCAATCTTCACCTGTAAAGTCGCGGGATCAAACTGTGTGATCGGGCCAACGCCGGAAACGCCCGCAATCACATTCTTCCAACTTTCCGAAACGCTCAAGCCGAGCGGATTGACCGTCCCCATTCCAGTCACCACAATGCGCTCTTGCATTCCTCCTCCTTATCCTCTAAGTCCGAAATTTATAGCCAGAACCTGTCAAAACGACAACAACTGGATCAGGCAGATTCACCAACTCCGCTCTCAAAGCAGACCAAACGATTGCTGAAGTCGGCTCTACATAGAACCCCCGATGCGCGAGTTCGTCACGGCCCGGGAGGATATCCGCTTCTTCCGCGGACACAAATCTGCCTCCGCTATCCAAGACGACTTTCACCACTTCAACCTTTCTCAACGCATCGCGTATCCGCACGCCTTCCGCCAAAGTCGGTTCCTCACCGATTTCCATAGAACGGCCTTCTGCAAAGGCAACCAGCGGTGCGCAAGCCGCGGCTTGTACACCAATCAAAACCGGCATCCTCTTCAACAAATTCGCGTTGACTAAAGCCTGAAACCCGCGCGCCATGCCGAGCAGGAATCCGCCCTGGCCCGCAGGTACAATCACCGCTCCAACTTCGCTGCCGACTTGCTCCCAGATTTCATACGCAGCGGTAGCATATCCTGGCAAGTTGAATGGCAAATACGCGTGACTGGCATATACCGCGCCTTGCTCCACTGCTTTCAAGGCAGTAGCCGTTGCCGCGGAACGTGGACCTGGAACCGGAACCAATTCCGCGCCGTACATTTCGATTTGAATCCGCTTTGGCCCCGAGGCAGACTCCGGTACAAAGACGCGCGCTTTGATATTCGCCCGCGCGGCATAGGCCGCGAACGCCGCGCCCGCGTTACCAGATGAATCCTCCACGGCTTCGGTGACGCCGCGTGCTTTCAACGCCGCGACCAAAGTTGCCATACCGCGATCTTTGAAAGAACCGGTTGGATTCGCAAATTCGCATTTGAATGCCACTTGTCGTCCAAATACTTCCGCCCACAGCAAAGGAGTATTTCCTTCGCCCAAAGTCAAAGGCGGAACGTTTTCCGGAAGCCCGAATGTGTCACGATAACGCCAAAGGCCCGGTTGAGACGAATCTATGCGCGACAGGTCAAAGTTCCAGAGAGAAGCATCGAATAATCCACCGCAACGCGGGCAGCGATGCGAGACTCCTGTTTCGGGATAGGGCTGTCCACAATCGAGACAACGAATCTCTGTCAAAATTATTCCCCGGGTTTCGGAATGTAATCCCCCTCGATCCATGTTTCGCCGTTCGGGCCGAATTCTTTTTTCCAAATCGGGACGATCTCTTTGAGACGGTCGATGCCGTAACGCGCGGCATCGAATACGCCGGTATCGCGATGAGCGGCTGTGCAAGCGATCAACACAGTCGGTGTTTTGGGATATAGCTTGCCGATACGCTGAACAATCGCGATGCCTTCCACAGTCGGCCAGCGCACACGGATTTCCTCCGCGACTTGTCTCATCTTGGCTTCGGCCATCGGAACGTACGCTTCGTATTCGAGATAAACGGTTTGATGCGGATCATCACGCGAAGTGACGCCGCGCACCATGCCCGCAAAAACCGCAGCCGCGCCCGTAGACTCTAGCGTGATCTGCGCCAGCAACGCGTCGAGATCGAGCTCGTCTTCAGTAATGGAAAAGATGGTTGGATAATTCAAACTATCCTCCCGAAACCGGCGGGAACAAAGCGATCTCCGCATTTTCAGGAATCACCGCGTCGTCAAAGGCATATTCCTGATTGATACTAAACAAAACACTCTGCATGGATGGCGAGAGATTAGGATAATCTGCAGCGAGTATTTCTTTGAGAGATTTTGCAGTGGTGCCGGTTGGAATTTCGATTTCCACAGATCGGACTCCGGCGCGTTCGCGCAGAGTCGCGAAAAACAATATCTTTACTTTATTCATTGATTACATCACCTGATCGTCCGCCGTGCTTTTCCACGAGGCGGATATTTTGGATTCGCATGGTCTTCTCAGCAGCTTTGGCCATATCATAAACCGTCAGCGCCGCGACCGAGACGGCAGTCAGCGCTTCCATCTCGACGCCGGTTTTGCCAATGGTTTTCGCAGTGGCCGTGATGACCACGCCGGGCAACGACTCATCGAGCTGCAAGTCGACATCCACTTTCGTGAGCGGCAACGGATGACATAACGGAATCAATTCCGAAGTCCGTTTGGAAGCGGTAATACCTGCGATCTGCGCCACAGTCAACACATCGCCTTTTTTGATCTGACCGGCGCGGATCAAATCAAACGTCGCTTTCTTCATGTGGACTTCGCCGCGCGCAATCGCCACGCGTTCCGTATCGGGTTTGTCACCCACGTCCACCATATGAGCGCGGCCTTGTTCATCGAGATGAGTCAATTTGGGGTCGGACATGCGCCGAATTATACCTTGCCTGCGATGATATAATCAGCGCGCTATGGACAACATCCTGGGCCACCAAACCAGCGGCTATAAAGTGCAAATCCCGGTATACGAGGGACCGTTGGATTTATTACTCGATTTGATCGAGCGCGCCGAACTGGACATCACCGCCATTTCTCTGGCGATGGTCACCGATCAATATCTCGCATATTTACATAACTTGGACCAGGTGCGGCCCGATGAAATTTCAGCCTTTCTGGTGATGGCCGCCAAATTGGTGCAGATCAAATCCGAAGCGCTGCTGCCGCGTCCGCCTGTGCGCGAACCCGGCGAAGAAGATGTAGGCGCGTCGCTCGTCGAGCAATTGAAGTTATACAAACGCTTCAAAGAGATCGGCGGATGGCTGATGCAACGACAAGAGATGAATCTGCGGACGTATCTGCGCGTCGCTCCACCGCCGAAAGTGGAAGCCAAACTCGATCTGTCGAATCTCACGCTGACAGATCTGGTCGCTGCCGCACAAATCGCATTTGGCCGCGAGCAAAACAAACAAGCGCTGGGAACCGTCATCGCTGCGCCGAAAGTGACCATCCGCGAGAAGATCGACTTGATCTCCAAAACACTGCGAACGATTCAGCGCGCCAGCTTCCGCGGCTTATTGGGCGATAAAGCCACGCGGCTCGAAATTGTGGTTACATTCTTGGCGTTGCTGGAACTGGTCAAACGCTATCGCGTCGAAGCGCATCAGGAGTCATTATTCGGGGACATCGAGTTCGAGCGCATGGACGAATGGACAGACGACGAAGAAATCGAGATCGAGTTCGAGTAATTTTATTACCGCGAAGGCGCGCAAGATAAAGATCGATCATCTTCGTTCATCTCTGTTTATTCCCGGCGAATTTCTTCTTGAAAATTGCATAAACCAACAACCCGATCATCGCGCCGAGATTATCGAAAATCATCACATCCCACGGCGATGGATGTCTTCCTGGAACAAAGGTTTGATGAAACTCGTCTGTAATAGCATACAAAATGGCAAGTAACCATGCGAGCCAAACTTTGTTACGCTTTAATTCAAGGCCGCGCCAGTAAGATAAACCGAGCAAGGCATAACCGATCATGTGGCCGCCTTTTTTTACCAACGAATCCACTGAGCCAAAATTAGGCAACTCATTATTCGGCCTCGATGAAAAGCCAAAGATCGCGGCCATCATCAAGATCGCAAATCCCCAGCGCTGTAAAAAGTCTTTTAGTTTCAACATCGCTCGATTGTACCGCGCGGTGATAGACAAAAGCCAAAGCGCGGGAGTATGCTTGCCGTTGCAAAGGAGAAACATGAGACATATTAAGTTGTTTGTTTTTATCAGTACGATCACCGCGCTTGCAATGGCCGTTGTCGCATGTGGAGTAAGCACGCCTGCCGCGCCGTCCATTGATTCGCTTGGGACGACCGTTGCTTCCACATTGACTGCTTACCCATCGCCTCAACCCTCGCCGACAGTTGCCCAGCCCACCGCGCTTCCGACCGCCACCAACACCAGCGTCCCGCCAACTATCCCTCCGCCTCCCCCGCAGCCAAGCCTCAATTTGCCTGCTGCGACGCGCATTAGCTTTGCCACCGGCGCGACTGAAAGTGTAACCACCGGAACCATTCAACCCGGACAAACATTGAACTTTGTGGTCAAGGCTTTGCAGAGTCAACCGATGATCGTCTCAGCCGATTCGCCGAATCACGATTTGAATCTGGCAGTCTTCGGCGCGAACGGCGCGGTTCTATTGTCTGCTTCGCAAAACACAACCAACTGGCAAGGACTCTTGCCAGCCACACAAGATTATTATTTCCAAATCACAGGCGGCGCAGCTGCTGAAAACTTCACGCTCAATTTGATTATTGTAGCGCGCATCCAATTCGGTGTGGGACAAATCCAAACTACATTGCAAGGGACAACGGTCAATGGCTTCGCGGTTTCGTATGTGGCTCGTGCGCAAGCCGGGCAAAGAATGGACGTGACGATCAACACCGATCCCAATATAGCTGCGCTAACTGTTTGGGGCTTCAATGATGGTCAGCCTTATGCGCGTGCACAAAACGGCGTCACCAACTTCAGCATGACTTTGCCCTCCACTCAAGATTACATC
>DATKNJ010000260.1:0-4407 GCA_035541395.1 Anaerolineales bacterium | reverse complement strand
ACACCTGACATTTGAATCCGTCGCGGGCGCGCACGCGCTCGCGGATCTTCGGCCAGTCGGGGCCGTAATCGTTCGGGTTGTTGGTCCAGGCTCCGGCTTCGCGCAGACGCGTGATCGTCTCCTCGGAGAGAGTCAGCCAATAGCCGGTTGTCTGCAATTCGGAAGGCGGCAAATCCAACGGTTCTTCGCCGAGATTTTCGTGCGTGTACCAACGGCGTTTGCGAAAGCCTGTCACTTGTGTGGTGACTTTCAACTCGCCCCATTTTTTCTCGCCGCCGTGCACAGCCTCTTGCGCCGACTCAGATAAGACTTCAACCGTTGTGCCGCGCAGCGGCTCGGTGTAATAATCCAGCGCGGCCGCGCGCAAATGTGCGACATGTTCTCCAAGATCGAGACTCTCAACGAAATACGATTGTGCTTCGTGCAAATAGACCGCTCCCGGATGCGACATCCAAACCGCGCTTTCGCCATCCACGGTTCCAACTGTAAACGGGCGGCCATCTTCATCATGCGCTTGCAGCACCACAGCTTGCGGCGAAGCCGAACGCAGCGAAATATTCGCGGCAGGATATTGATCGGCCATCCAATAATACTTGTCGTTCGAGAGATGCGCTTCGTTGCTGGAAATCAGAAAGTTTAGAAACTCTTCCAATTGATTCGGATCAAGCGCGCCGAACGAATCGCCTTTTTGAAACGGCAGCTCGAACATGGCGCAGCGCAGATGCTCCAACAAAATCAACAGATGATCGGGATTGACCAGCGCTTGTTCCGGCGAACGGCCAAAGAAATATTCGGGATGATGTGCGAGGAACTGGTCAATCGGACTGGCCGACGCGACCAACACCGCCGCGGCGGATTCGAGACCGCGTCCAGCGCGCCCCGCTTGCTGCCACGCTGAAGAGATGCTTCCCGGGTAGCCGACGAGGATCGCTGCGCCCAACCCGCCGATATCGATTCCCAATTCGAGCGCGTTGGTCGCCACGACAACCTTCACCGATCCATCGCGCAAACCATGTTCGATCTCGCGGCGTTGCGAGGGGAGGTAGCCGCTTCGGTAGCCGCGGACTCCTCCCTCACCCCTGACCCCTCCCCGACCCTCCCCAAATCCATCGGATTTGGGGAGGGTGTCCGAAGGACGGGTGGGGCTGGTCTCTTGCAAATACTTCAAAATAATTTCCACACTTCTTCTCGAACGCGCGAAGACCACGCTTTGCACATTTTGGGTTAGCAAGTCCTGCGTGAGACGAACGGCCTCCAGCAAAGAACTTTTTCGCAAGCCGAGCGATTCATCCACCACAGGTGGATTGTAGACAATGAAATGTCGCGGGCCGCGCGCCGAACCATCCTCATCGATTAAGTGAACCGGTGCTTCGATGAGCCTCTCCGCCAGTTCGCGCGGATTGGCAATCGTGGCTGACGCGAGAATGACTTGCGGCCGCGCACCATAAAAGCGTGCGACGCGTTGGACGCGCCTCAACACATTGGCAACGTGCGAGCCAAATACGCCGCGATAGGTGTGCGCTTCATCGATCACGATGAACTTGAGATGGGAGAAGAACTCGACCCAATTGGTGTGATGGGGCAGGATGCCGGTATGCAGCATGTCCGGATTGGTCAACACGATGCGCGCTTGTTTACTAATGGAAGAACGATCTTTTTGAGGAGTGTCGCCATCGTAAATCGCGGGTGTCACGTGCCATGTGTCAGGTGTCAGGTTGGATAAATTAGATAACTGATCTTGAGTCAAAGCTTTGGTCGGGAATAAATATAATGCACGGGCATCCGAGTCTTCGAGCAAAGAGGCAAGCACGGGCAAGTTGTAAGCGAGAGTCTTTCCACTGGCAGTGCCAGTAGAAAGGATGATGTTTTCACCCGCGCGTGTGCGAATCCATGCTTCAGATTGGTGCGAGTAAAGGGAATGAATCCCGGAAGCGATCAGAGTCTGTTTAAGGGGAGCAGGTAAATCATCTGGCAATGGACGCGTTTGTGCAAGGCGCGCGGGCAGAGTCCGCCAGGCAATCAGGTTTGGCGCGGTCAGTGGATCGCGTTTCCATGAGTCGAGCAAAGCAGTAAGGGACATAAAGTTATGTAGTTGTGGTTCCGTTCTCGTTCACGTTGAGACGGCGAAAAGCCAGTGCGCCGATCCCGAGTGGAAACCAAAACGTGATGCTGCGATAAACGAGCGTGACAATGACGGCTTGACTCCATTCTATGCCCAATGAGCCAAGCGCAAGTGCCATGACTCCTTCCACCACACCCATGCCCGAAGGAGTCGGTGAGACGATCATGAAAAGATAACCGATGGAAAATCCACTGATGATCGTGCCCGCGGTGGATGGAACTTCAAATGAGAGGAACGAACACCACAGAACAATAATCAGTAGAACTTTGTTTAACAGACCAAACAGGATTGGACTGATTAATTTACGCGGTTCGTGTGTGACGCCGGAGAGGCCATCTGCAATTTCACCCGCGAATTCATGGGCGCGTTCTTCGCGCAGATAATCGCGATGCAGAAATGGTTTCAACGCGCGGTTGACGAGCCGTGCAATGCCCGCCAATACATTACCTAATGTGTGCGCAGAACGATATCCGAGATATAGCATCAAGCCGATCGCACAGGCGATCATCAACAGGATCAAAGATGCTGTGATATCGCCTGCGCTCAAATGGTTGCGGCGTAAAAGGATTAACCATCCAACCGCGAGGATACAGAGAAAAGCAGCCTGATCGAACAATAAAAATAACGCGCCTGCTACCGTGGCTTTCCCAGTTGGATGTCCGCGCCGTTTGGCTTCTGCAGCGAAGAGTGCGATGCCTCCCACGCCCGCAGTTGGCGCGATCACATTGACGAATGTCGCGGCTACGGCGACCAGGCTGAGGCTCAGAGTCGAATCGTCCATCCCGAGCAAATGATAGATCGAGCGGTACATCCGCCCGATCACCAGAAACCACAACGATTGAACAATCAACGCGATGAATACGTATCGAAGTCTGCTTTTTTGCAGAGTCTCGATGATGGTTTGCAATTCCCCAAAACTTAAGAAGACCAGCGCGATCCCGAGGAAGAGGATAAGAACGAAAATAAATTTGCGCACGGTGCGGTGATTATACACATAAAAAAACTCCCGCGACTTCCGCGGGAGTCTGTTGAAGTTTGATTAAATCATGAAGCTAACGACGGCGTCCGCCGATGCCACCGATCAGCATCACGAAATACAACAATTGCATGAACGCGGTGACTGCGCCGGCTATGTATGTCAGCGCGGCGGCATTCAACACAGTGTTCACGCCGCGTTGCTCGTCTTCGCCCTGAATAATGCCGCTTTCCACAAGCAAACGTTTGGCACGCGAGGACGCGTTGATTTCCACAGGCAATGTAGCGAGCGCGAAGACCAAACCGCCGGAGAAGACCAGCACACCCAGCCAGGCAATATTCGTAGCGCGCAGTAATAGTCCAGCGAAGATCAGAATCCAGCCGAGATATGAGCCGATATTGACCATCGGAACGATTGCGCCGCGAAACCGCATCGGGAGATAGCCTTCTGAGTCCTGCATGGCATGACCTAGTTCATGCGCGGCAACTGCCACCGAAGCCACAGATGGATTGTTGGCAACCGTGCTTGACAGCCGCAAAACTTTGTCGCGTGGATCATAGTGGTCGGTGAGATTACCGGAAATGCCTTCGATGCGCACGCCGTATAGCCCACCGGCTGAAATGAGTCGCTGGGCGGCTTGTACACCGGTCAATCCGCTGCGCGTACGCACGCGCAGCCAGGTTCGATACGAAGAATTTACATACCATGTCGCCAGCATCATCAATAGGAAAGCTGGGGCCATGCAAAGCAGATAAGTAGGATCAAAGAAAAGCATCATTCACCTCATTGCAAAATTACGGAATAGGCGTCGCTGTTGGTGTAGGCACAGAGGTTGGGATGGGATTGTTATTGATCATGTCCATCAAAGTTTCTACTGCGGCGTCCAATTGCGGATCGCGGTTAGCCTTGTAATCCGCCTCGGTCATCGGAACGTATACATCAGGCGTCAGACCTTTTTTATCAATTGTACGCCCGCTGGGTGTGAGCCATTTGGCAATCGTCACGCGCACCGCGCCTTCATTATTCGAGAGCGGTACCCAATTCTGCACCGAGCCTTTTCCATATGAAACTACGCCGACCAGCTTCGCACGTTGCGCGTCCTGAAGCGCACCTGATACGATCTCAGAAGCCGAAGCGGTTCCTTCATTGATCAGCACAACCATCGGCACTTTGGTAGCCAATCCGCCGGGCTGAACATCGTAAGTATTCTTTGTGCCGTTGCCGTATTGTTCATACAGCACCACGCCTTTATCGAGGAACTGCGAAGCCACATCCACGGCCGTATTCAAATAACCGCCGCCGTTGTTTC
>DATKNJ010000259.1:0-8958 GCA_035541395.1 Anaerolineales bacterium | reverse complement strand
TCGAAGGTCAGGCTCTTGAACGACCAGAAGATCAGGAAGGAGGCCATCAGGAAGCCGAAGTCGCCGATCCGGTTGGCGATCATGGCCTTCTTGGCCGCGTTCGAGTTGGCCCAGGACGGCCGGCCGAGGGTGTCCATCTCGTACCAGAAGCCGATCAGCAGGAACGAGCACAAGCCCACACCTTCCCAGCCGACGAACAGCATCAGGTAGGAGTCGCCACTGACGAGGATCATCATCATGGCGATGAACAGGTTGAGGAACACAAAGAAGCGGCGATAACGTCCGAGGTCGTTCTTGTAACGCACATCTTCGTGCATATATCCGATGGCGTAAATATGGATAAGAGTCCCAACGCCCGAGACGACCAGCATCATAGTGGTCGAGAGCGTATCGACGCGGAATGTCCAATCGAGTTGAAGAGTCCCGATATGAATCCATTGTGCGAACGGAACCGAAACAGCTTCGGGATGTTGCGAGAGGGAAACCGCGAGCAACACCGAAACGACAAAGGCCGCCCCCGAAGCGAGGCTGGCAATCGTTCCGATCACCTTTTCGCTAAAACGGCCGCCAAAAATCATATTGATCAACAAACCCAAAACGGGCGCAAAGACCAACCACGGAGCGAGGAAGAAAAAGCCTGTCTGCATCGGTTATCCCTTCAGGCTGTTCATTTCGTCCACATTGATGTTGTGCTTCGTTTTGAAGATCTCAACGATCAACGCCAGACCGACCGCGACTTCCGCGGCTGCAACCGCGATCACGAAGAAAACGAAGATCTGGCCGCTGAAGCTTTGGATGACACTGGCAAACGCAACAAAAGCCAGATTGGCCGCGTTCAACATCAGCTCGATGGACATGAAAATAATCAATGGGTTGCGGCGGACGAGCACACCCAACGCGCCGATGGTAAACAAAATGGCGGAAAGAATGATGTAATAATCGACAGGAACCATATTAGCCTTGTTCCCCTTTCTCTCTTTTAGTCAACACAATGGCTCCGACCATAGCCACCAACAGCAAAATGGATGTGACTTCAAACGGGAAGAGATATTGGTTGAATAACATCGTGGCCATGGCGCGCAACGAATCCATCGTGTTCACAGACGCGGCGGGTTGAGTCACGAGGCCGTCCGGGCGGGCACGCACCGTCAGAATGTAGACCGATTCAGCGGTCAGGATAAGAGCGAGGATGCCAGCCAACGGCCGCTGCCACGGAAGAGCCTGGCTGGGAGGCAAATCCTGCGCACCCAGCAACATGATCACGAACAAGAACAAGACCATGATCGCGCCTGCATAGACGGTCACTTGCGACATGGCAATGAACGGCGCGCCCAACAATATGTAGAAAACGGCCACCGTGACAAAATTCAACACAAGGAAAATTGCCGAATACACCGCGTGGCGGCTGAACAACATACCGAGCGCGGTGGCGATGGCTACCAATGCGAGGATGAGAAACAAAATCAAATCAACTGACATGGCATTCTCTAGTCGTTAGGATCTTTCATGGCAGGCACCGAGCGGGTAAACACATTCGGCTCCACTTTGCGCGGCGTGGTCATATCCACGGTGGGAACCGGCTCGAGCAGCATCTCTTTGGTGTAGATCGCTTGTCGGCGCTCGGTGAACGAAAGCTCGTAGTTGTCGCCCAACACAATCGCTTCGGTCGGGCAGGCATCTTCACAGTAACCGCAATAGATGCAACGCAGCATATTGATCTCATACGTCGAAGCATAACGCTCACCGGGCGAGAAGCGTTTTTCATCCGTATTCTCGGAAGCTTCGACGAAGATCGCGTCGGCGGGACAGGCCGCAGCGCACAACGAACAACCGATGCACTTTTCGAGCCCGTTCTCGTAACGCTTCAACACGTGACGACCGCGGAAGCGCGGACGAACCGGCCGCTTCTCTTCGGGATATTGAACGGTCACCGGCCGCTCGAACATGGACTTCAACGTAGTCGTTAAACCACGCGCTAATTCAACAAAAGGATCAAGCACGCTCATAAGCTTTTCTCCTAAGTTCACGATAAATCATCACAACGGCAAACAACCCGGCCGCAATGGAAATGATCGGGATCGCCCAATAAAACAACAAATTATTGAACTGCTGCGCCAACAAAATGCCGGTTGCAGTAATGAACACAATCGCCAATGACAACGGAACCAAAATCTTCCAGCCGAATGCCATTAGGCGGTCATAACGAATGCGCGGGAAAGTGGCGCGCACCCAGATCATGCCAAACAGCAAGATGACGATCTTGATGAACATATAGACTGGTCCAAGCAATGGGAACCGATCTACAAACGGGCCAAGATAACCGCCGAAGAACAACGTCGCAGCGATGGCCGAGACAACGATCATCTTCTGATATTCGGCCATGAAGAATAGCGCGAACTTCATGCCGGAATATTCAGCGTGATAACCAGCGGTCAATTCCTGTTCAGCTTCCGGCATATCGAACGGCGCGCGGTTGACTTCCGCCAGCGTCGCGATCAGAAAGATCGCCGCGCCCACCGGTTGGACAATAAACCACCAAATCGATTTTTGCGTATCCACGATGTCGATCATGCGCATCGAATTCGCCAACAAGATCGCGGTCACAAAAGACAAACCCAGCGACAACTCATACGAGATCATCTGCGCAGACGAACGTAGACCGCCGAGCAGCGCGTACTTGTTATTGCTCGACCAGCCCGCCAGCACAATTCCATATACTGCAATCGAAGCCACGGACATCAGATACAACACACCAACGTTGATATCCGCAACATACAAAGTGATCTGACGGCCAAACAAATTGAACGAAGTGCCCCACGGAATCACAGCCGAGATGATCAACGATGGAACCACCGTAATCACCGGCGCCCAAAAGAAAATGGTCTTGTCCGCAGTCGCGGGCGTGAGTTCCTCTTTGAAGATCAACTTCACCGCGTCGGCGAGAGGCTGGAACCAGCCATCCGGTCCCGCGCGATTCGGCCCGACGCGCGTTTGGATGCGAGCCAGCGCGCGGCGTTCGTAAAAAGTCAGATATGCGAATCCTGTCAGGATCACCAAAATCAGGATCAGCGATTTCAAAAACCATTCAAGCCAGAGAGTCCAATCCATCACTTCACCTTCGCCAGAGCCGGTTCGCGGATTGCAATGCCCATGCTGCGCGGCACCAACGCCACGCCGGTCGAGATGCTCTCATCCAATTTCACCACGGCCTCACCGCTCACACCATCGAAACTGATCTTCACGCGCTGGCCTGCTTTCAAGCCCAGGTTTTCCGCTGCCGTAGGATGCAACGCCACAGTCGCTTCACCAACGCGTTGATCGAGCAGTTCCGCGGGGCTCACCGTTAGACCGCGATCATATAATTTATTGATTGGCACGGCCAGCAATTCTTTTTCTTTGGGACGAAGAGCCGTTTCCTTCTGAACCTTGGGCAGGCTGACCGTTTCGCCGCGTTGCGCGCCTGAAATGAGTTGCACGCCGAGGCCTTGCTTGTTCTCGTAGGTTGTGCCGCCATAATACAGTTCGCTGCGTCCAACCTGCGGCCACTGTTCTTTGACTTCTGCCAACTTGGCGTAATTCAAATCTTCAAACGATTTAACGGAAGCGGCCAAAATATCGAACGCGATTGAAACAGATATGCCTTCCATAATCACGCCCGCTTGTTTGGCAACCTGTGCGGTAATCACAAAATCGGGCCGCGCTTCGCCGGTCACCGGTACAGCCGGATAGAACCGCTGCACGCGTCGTTCGCCGGAAGTGTAAGTCCCTTCGCGTTCGTTATAGGCTTGCGCGGGCAACACAACATCCGCGATTTCAGTTGTCGCGGTTTCGAGAATATCCTGCGCGATCACGAACTTCGCGCCGTTCAATGCTTTCGCCAAGGCGGGATCATCGCCTGTGGGGTCCGCGCCAACAACATAAACGACTTTGCCTTTGAGCGCCGTCGCGAGGTCAGCCTCAGGCTGGAAACCGATCTCCCATGCGCCCTGATCGTTAACTCGCTGCCATACGCCGATCAATCCATTGTTCGGCTTGCCGATATGTCCGGTCTCTTCTAACAGCTTTGCGCAAGCCGCGGCCAGGTTCGTGGAACCGTTCAAGCCAAGGCCTTCGCTGCCGAAGAAGATGACCGCGTTATTGGCTTTGGCAAATGCATCGCCGATCTTGCTCTTCCTGCCTAAATTCTGAACGGTCTTGATCTCATCGCCATACGCGTAACGCACGGAGAAAGTCGCGAAGCGATCCAGTTTGGTCGCGCGCGGATTCGCGACGATTAAGGTCGCGCCGCGTTCGGCAGCCTGCTTCACGCGCAGCCACCAGATCGGCGCTTCTTCATATAAATCAGAAGCAATCACAACGATTGCATCGCCTTTGCCGAGCGCGCCGAGGTTGCTGCCTTGAGTCATTCCAACTTGCGCGACCAGATCACCGCCGCCCATATCGGAATAAAGAATGGCTTGCGCGCCGAGTCCATCGGCGAGGGCTTTCAAATTAAACAAATCCTCATTGGAGAGTCGGCCTGAAGCCAACACCACCGACTTGGCTTTGGCTTCGCCTAATTTTTCTCCGGCCAAATCCAGCGCGGTCTTCCACGAGACTTTCGCTAATTTATCTTCCTTGCGAACCATCGGCTTGGTAAGGCGCACTTTGCTTTCCGTGTAATGATGAGCGAAGCGGCCCTTATCGCACAACCAGATTTCGTTGACTTCTTCATTTTGTCGCGGCATCACGCGCTTGACTACGATCTCGCCGTCTTCTTTGGCTTCACGCCGCGTGTTCAACGTGGTGTTGCATCCCACGGGACATTGCGTGCAGATCGAAGCCGAGGCTTGCAACTCCCACGGACGCGCACCGAAGCGGAAGTCCGCGGTGGTCAACGCGCCGACGGGACAAATGTCAGTGGTGTTGCCCGAAAAAACGGAATCAAATCCGGGGTCCGAAATGGAGACGATTTGAGTCGAGCGGCCGCGCTCATCGAAGCCGAGCACCGACTCGCCCGCGATCTCATCCTGAAAACGAATACAACGCGCGCATTGAATGCAGCGCTCGCGGTCAAGCCAGATCAATTCGCCCAACGGCACATGCTTGGCGAGATGCATCTTTTCATCATAGAGGAAGCGGCTCTGTCCAGGGCCGTGTGCCATCGTCAAATTTTGAAGCGGGCACTCGCCGCCCTTGTCACAAACCGGGCAATCCAACGGATGCGAAGTGAGCAGAAATTCCAAAGTGCTCTTCTGCCCAGCTTTGGCTTTCTCGGACTGCGTGAGCACCACCATGCCGTCTTCCACTTTATTCGTGCAGGCCGTTTCGAGTTTGGGCAAAAATTGAATCTTCGGTTGGCCATTTTCCATCACCACTTGATTCGTCGCGCGGTCGATTACCGGGCGGCCAACCTCCACCAAACACATGCGGCACATACCAACCGGTTCCATTTTGGGATGATAGCAAAAGACCGGGATATCGATCCCGACCGTTTTGGCGGCATCCACCACCAGCGTTCCTTCGGGGACCGTTGTCTGTTTTCCGTCAATCGTAAGCGTAACCTGTTTCGTCATCCGGACTCCGTTAAGCCTTCACCGGCAGTTTGAAATCCTGCGGGAAGCGTTCGATTCCTGTTACCACTGCCATCGTGGAGAAATCTCCCAATGGGCATAAACATTTTCCGCGCATTTGCAAAGCGACGTTACGCAATAAATCCACATCGTCGCTCGTGGCCTGACCGTGTTTCATGCGGTCCGCAATAGTTTGCATCCAGTACGTGCCTTCGCGGCAGGGCGTGCATTTGCCACACGATTCATGCCGGAAGAAATGAATAGTCTTGTTGATGACCCAATCAATGCTGATCGTGTCATCAAGAATAATCACGGAAGCAGATCCAAGGTCCGCGCCGAGCGTGCGGACGGTGGCATAGTCCATTTGCATATCAAGAGTCTTGTCGTCCACCACGATCAAAGAAGACGAAGCGCCCGCAGGCATAATCGCTTTGACCGGGCGGCCTTCCAAAATTCCGCCGCCGTGTTCATAGATCAATTGTCGGAACGTGGTACCAAACGGCAATTCGTAGTTGCCGGGCTTGCGCACGCGGCCTGAAAGCGAGAAGACCTTGACGCCCGCGCTATCAGCCGTGCCCATGCCTTTATACCAATCCGCGCCGTTGGAAAGAATCATAGGCACATTGGTAAAAGTCTCGACGTTGTTGATCAACGTTGGCTTGCCAAAGAGACCGACCGCGGCAGGGAAGGGCGGACGAACGCGCGGCTGGCCGCGTTTGCCTTCCAGCGATTCGAGCATGGCGGATTCTTCTCCGCAAATGTAGGCGCCTGCGCCGAGATGTGTGAAAATTTTAAGAGAATACTCTGTGCCAAAAAGTTTATTGCCAAGATAACCGGCCTTTTCCATCTCGGCGATCTTCTCATCCAAAATGGCGGCCACCGGCCAGAACTCGCCGCGCAAATAAACGTAGGATACATTCGCGCCGACCGCGTATGAAGCAATCGCCAAGCCTTCCAAAAATTGGAAAGGATTCTTCTCCATGATCTCGCGGTCTTTGAATGTGCCCGGCTCGGACTCGTCCGCATTAGCCACCACATAATGCGGCCAGTTCTTGTTGTCCATGAAGGACCACTTCATGCCGGTCGGAAAGCCCGCGCCGCCGCGGCCGCGTAAGCCGGAATCTTTAACAGTCTTCGTTACATCTTCCGGTTTCATACCAGTCACGACTTTTTTCCAAGCCGCGAAGCCACCGTTCTTTTCGTAAACATCTAATTTGTCGATCCCGGGAATATCGCGATGACGAAGGACAACGTAGCTCATTGCTTGTCCTCCCGCTTGAGAGCCGCGATCAACTCCAGGGTCTTATCCAGGGTCATATCCTCGTGATATTCGAGTCCGTCCGGACCCTGCAATTGGAACATCGGCGCTTTATCGCAAGCCGCGAGACAAGTCACCGCTTCGAGAGTCACGAGGCCGTCGGGAGTCGTCTCACCAACTTGGATGCCGAGGTGTTCACACAAGTTTTCCATGAACTGATCCGCGCCACGCAGGGCGCAGGGCAAATCCGTGCAAACCTGCATGTAATATTTACTTTTGTGTTCGTCGTGATACAACGTATAAAAGCCAACGATGGAAGCCACGTCAGTATCGGTGATCTCGAGCATCTGCGCGACATCTTTCATCGCGTCTTTCGTGACGTAACCATCGTTACGCTGAGCGAGGTACAACAACGGCATGACCGCCGCGCGTTTATGTTCCGGCGGATATTTCGCCAGGATTTGTTTTACTTCTTTTGGATATTTTTCTGCCAGGCTCATCGGTCAATATCTCCGAGCACAATGTCTACCGAGGCGAGAATCGCCACCAGATCAGCCACCAAATGTCCTTTGACGATCTCATGGATCACGGACAAGTTATCGAACGAAGGCGTGCGCAGGTGCACGCGATAGGGCTTCGGGCCGCCATCGCCTTCGAGGTACACGCCCAATTCGCCACGCGGCGATTCGACCGCGCTGTAAATGGAATCTTTCGGAGCGGGGAAGCCTTCTGTCCACAGTTTAAAATGGTGGATCAACGCTTCCATGCTGACGCCGATCTCCGAGCGCGGCGGCGTAACAAACTTGCGATTGTTCGAGCGCACCGGGCCCATCGGCATTTTATTCAAGGCCTGCTCCACGATCTTCAACGACTCGCGCAATTCCTCAATACGAACGATATAACGTGCATACGTGTCGCCTTCGGTACGAACAGGCACGTTGAAATCATATTGGTCATAACCCATGTAAGGGCGCGCTTTGCGCAAATCCCAGTTCACGCCGCTGGCGCGCAACATCGGGCCAGTGACGCCATATTGCAAGGCGGTGGAGGCCTCCAGTTTGCCGATACCCAGCAAACGGTCGAGAAAGAGCGGGTTCTTCGTCAACAACGCTTCGTATTCATCGATCCGTTTCGGGAACATCTTGATGAAGTCGCGCACGGCTTTCTCGAATTCCACCGGCACATCGCGCCACAGGCCGCCAGGACGAATATAAGTCGTCATCATGCGTTGGCCGGAGCAAAGCTCGAGGATATCGAGGATGGCCTCGCGTTCGCGGAAGCAATAGAGGAACATGGACATCGCCGCCAGGTCAAGGCCGAACGTACCGACCCACACCAGATGCGAAGCGATGCGCTGCAACTCAGTCAGGATCACGCGAATGGATTGAGCGCGTTCCGGCACATCCAAATCCACCAGCTTTTCAACTGCCAGACAATAAGCTAAATTATTGCCGGTGGTGTTCATGTAATCGAGGCGGTCGGTCATCACCTCAGCTTTGAGGTAAGTCTTGGCCTCCATGTTCTTTTCAACGCCGGTATGCAAATAACCGATATCCGGAATGCAACTCACGATGGTCTCACCATCCAATTCAAGCAAAAGCCGCAACACACCGTGCGTGGACGGATGTTGCGGCCCCATATTGAGAAGCATGGTCTCGCCGGTGAGCGCGCGTTCCGAAACTAAATGCTTATATGGACCAACTTCCACTTCCTGCAATTCAGGCATAATTATTCCTTCGCGTACGGCTTACGCACATCAATTTCTTCGAAGTTAAAAGTAAATTGCGGTTCTTCGTAACCGAGCGGAAAGTCCTTGCGCAGTGGATGCCCTTTCTGATCTTCCGGCAACAACAAACCGCGCGGATCGGGATGACCTTCCGGTTCAATGCCAAACATATCGATGAGTTCGCGTTCGCGCCACATCGCCACTTTATACACACCGGTCGCAGTCGGGACCTTGGGGCTGCTTCCGTTTAATGGGACACGCAACTGCAGCGTTATGTTCTGCGCGAGCGACGACAACTGATAGATCACGTGAAAGCGCGGTGTTGCCTGCGGCCAATAGTCCACCGCGGTCAGCGCCGAGAGCAATTCAAATTGATATTGATCGCGTAAAAGGGTCAATGCACTGATGATCTGTTCGGGATT
>DATKNJ010000258.1:0-9700 GCA_035541395.1 Anaerolineales bacterium | reverse complement strand
GAACGGCGCGTCAAAGACGAATGGCAGGTTTGCCCGAATTGCCACACCAAACTCAAGAAGACCTGTCATAATTGCGGCAAACTGATGGAATTGCCGTGGAATATTTGTCCGTATTGCGGCACGCCCGCGCCGGGCATGCGCCGTGAAAGCGTCAGCATGGATGAAGCACTGAAGAGTTTGCAAATGGGGGAAGATGCCGATGAAGTTAAGATAGAATAACTGAATTATTCATCCTCCTTTGAAAGCGAAGGAGGATGTTTTTCAAAAACCATGAAAATCGAACAATTGACTCTCACTCATCTCCGCATGCCGCTCGTCGCGCCGTTTGAAACATCCTTCGGGCGCGAAACTGAGCGCGATTGTATTCTCATCACTTTGCAATCTGAAGGCCTGATCGGTTATGGCGAGTGCGTCGCTGATCATGCGCCGGGCTATTCATACGAAACTACTGGAACAGCCTGGCATATTCTCAAGGATTTCATTGCACCGCTGATTCTGAATCAAGATATAAAAGACGCCGCTGACTTTCAGCAACGCGTGGATGGTATCCGCGGGCATCATCTCGCCAAGGCTGGCGTTGAGATGGCGTTGTGGGATTTGCTTGGCAAGCGCGATGGCAAGTCGCTGCGCGAGATGTTCGGTGGGATTCACCAAAAGGTGCAAGTCGGTGTTTCGGTTGGGATTCAAGAGTCGCCTGCTGCGTTGGTCAAAACGGTGGAGAATTATTTTGCAGACGGCTATCAACGCGTCAAACTCAAGATCAAGCCTGGCCGCGATGTGAACGAGGCCTCCGCCGTCCGTGACGCGTTCCCCGATCTGCGTTTGCAAGTGGACGCGAATTCCGCGTATTCGCTGGATACATATCAAGCTTTGTTTCCACTCGATGAATTGGATTTGTTGTTGATTGAACAGCCGCTCTCCGAAGATGACATTTGGGATCATCGCATTATGCAGGCTGAATTCAAGACACCGATTTGTCTTGACGAAAGCGTTGTCTCGCCGCGCCACGCGCGTTACGCACTGGAGATGGAAGCCTGCCGCGTGATTAATATCAAAGCCGGACGCGTCGGCGGATTGAGTCGGGCGTTGGCCATTCATGATTTATGCTATGAACAACATATCGCGGTTTGGTGCGGCGGCATGTTGGAAACTGGGGTTGGGCGCGCTTCCAATTTGGCACTGGCTTCGCTGCCGGGTTTCACTTTGCCCGGAGATATTTCCGCGTCTGCGCGTTATTATGCGCGCGATATCACTCATGAAGAATTTGTATTGAACCCGGATAGTACTATTGATGTTCCCTCGTTGCCGGGCTTGGGCGTTACAATTGACGAAACTGCATTGAAACAATTTACTTTATCTGAGATGATTTTGAAGGCATAGCGAGCATATTTGATGAGACTCCTCACGCGATTTTTTGTATTTGTGTTTTCTGCTTTACTTGTTGTTTCTTCTTGTGTTCCGGTTTCTGCAAGCCTTGATACTTCCCCGTATACAACTACTCACTTGATTGCTGTACAATCATCGGCTCCAATCAATCCTGCGACAGCTAGTGGACTTTGGATGGATTCTTCTGTGCCGGACGCGTTACGCGCCGTCGCGCAGGCCTGGAATTTGCCGGCCGCGACCGATCCTTCGTCTGCGGCGGTGAGCATTCATATCGCGCAATTCATGCCCGGTGCAACAGATCGAACTGCTTGGGTGTATGCCTTGGTCGCGCCATTTCCGACAGTGATAGATGGTGTCTCTTCGTACGATTTGCGTTCGGCTTGGGCCGGAACCTCCACGGGAGTTTTTGGCGGACGACCGTTGTTGATGGAGGAATCTACCCTCGCCGCGTTCACTGTTCTTTGGGGGCCGCCAGCTTCCGGGTCCGTGAAGACTGTTTCTGCCAATCAACTCCTCGATACGGCTTGGTCTGAAATGCCATCGTGGGCGATCGTTCCATTCGAATCATTACAGCCGCGTTGGAAAGTTTTGACGATTGATGGTCAGTCGCCAATCCATAAAGATTTTGATATTACGCAATATCCGCTGGTGGCTGGTTTCCAAGTGCGCGCCGCGAATACAACGTCTTATATGCTGCCAGCTACGAATCGCGATCCAAATAAAATGACAACAATCATTATGACTGGCGTGACCGCGTTGGTGCGCGCCACTGCGCGCATCATGGAGATCAAGGGCGTAACCTATCCCGGCCAGGATGTCCGCGACTGGATGCGCGAAGCCGACATTGCACATGTGAGCAATGAGATTCCATTTTTCACCGGATGTGGGTATCCGAATCCAAGTCAGATTGCGTTGGTGTTTTGCAGCAATCCGAAATACATTGATTTGTTGACCGATATTGGCACTGACGTGGTCGAGCTAACTGGCAATCACTTTGGCGATTATGGTGAAGCTGCCATGATGGAAACGCTGGCGCTTTATAAAGAGAAGGGCATTCCTTATTTCGGCGGCGGTGCGAATTTGGAAGATGCGCGCAAACCGCTCACGTTGGTCGATCATGGAAATAAGATTGCTTTCGTTGGTTGCAATCCCGTGGACGTGGGTGATTTTGAAGTGGCCACCGATACACGCGCGGGCGCCAATCCGTGCAACATGCAATATCAAGCCGATCAGATCAAGCAACTGAAACAACAAGGTTATGTGGTGATTTCCACATTCCAGTATTATGAATATTATTCACCCGAAGCGCGTCCATGGCAGCAACGCGATTTTCGTTTGATGGCCGATTCGGGCGCGTCGATTGTCAGCGGCAGTCAGGCGCATTTTGCGCAAGTGATGGAATTTGACGGTAACTCATTCATTCATTATGGCCTTGGCAATTTATTCTTTGATCAAATGGGTGATATCCCACCTGAGCCGGGCATCCGCCGCGAGTTTTTAGATCGTCATGTGGTTTACGATGGAAAATATATCAGTACCGAATTGCTGACTGCCATGCTCGAAGATTATTCTCGCCCGCGCCCGATGACTCCCGAGGAGCGCGCTGCGTTTTTGCAGGAATACTTTGAGGATAGCGGCTGGCTTCCGAAAAGTCCGACTCCGACTCCCGCGCCCACGATGACTCTCACGCCGATGGTCCTTCCGACTCTCTCCGCGACTTCAACTGGTTCGGCCCTTCAAACGCCGACCCCTACTCCATAAGGAATCTGCCATGCGCATCTATGACATTTCCCTGCCTATCTCGCCGACTCTTCCGGTTTGGCCCGGCGACTCGCCGATTCAACTTGAACAGACCGAGTCGATGGATGCCGGCGCGCACTACAATATCTCGCATTTTAGTGCCAGCGCGCATGTCGGCACACACGTGGACGCGCCGCATCATTTCCTTAACGATCATCGCGCGGTCGAATCTTTGCCGTTGGATGTGTTAACTGGTTCGTGTTATGTGGCTCAATTACCTGATGATATGAATGAGATCGACGTTGAAACCTTGAACGGAGTTTCATTGCCGGAAGGCACAACGCGTCTTTTGTTCGGCACGCGCAATTCGCATCTGTGGGCCAAAGGTGAAACGACTTTCCAAACAGATTATGTGGCTGTCACGGAAGATGGCGCTCGTTGGTTGGTAGAACGTGGTATTCAGTTGGTGGGCGTGGACTATCTTTCGGTTGCACCGTTCAATGAATCGGAACCAACTCACAGGGTCCTGTTGGAAGCGGGCGTGGTTGTCATCGAAGGTTTGAATCTGTCCCAAGTCCCGCGCGGCTTTTATGAGCTTTATTGTCTTCCGTTAAAATTGGTTGGCTCGGATGGCGCGCCAGCGCGCGCGATCCTGATTTCAAAGTAAACGATGAATAATACCAAGCGACCTCAAAGGATTCTGGGTATGACGGTTCTGCAGTTGGTCATTTTGGTGTGCATGGCCTGCGCTGCTTTTGGCGTTTTGGGATTCGGGGCATGGTTTATGCTGAATGGCTCACAATTACCGGCCTCAGCGTCTCAGCCGATTGTCAATGCGCCATTTATAAGTCAAACAACTCCCACACCGGTTCCACCGACTGCCACAGCTACGATTACTTCAACTCCGACCGAAACGCCTTACGAAGCTTCCATTCCACAAGGTTGGAAGCAATATGTCACCGATCAGTATGAAATCTGGCTTCCAGATGAGTTTGTGGTGGAAAGCCCGAGCGACTTTAACAACTCAATGGTTCAAGGCTTGAAGAAAGTTGGTCAGGACGATCTCTCGCAACAGCTTCAGGACAATCCGCCTGCATACACGTTGACATTCCACAAGGACACGCCCGGGCAATATATTGAAACGGCAATTTATTTAAAGCAACAGTCGCTTCAATCGAGTGATTTCGAAACATATGTAGATACAAGGTTTTCAAATTTGCCAGTGACGTTTACGTTTGTCGAACGCAAGGATTTCCCGATGTATCACGCGCAAGGCGTGCGTGCCATGCTGCAGGCGAACTTCAACACAACTTCAGTGGGCTATGTGTATTATATGGTTCAAGATGGAGATATTGCCTGGGAGATCGGTTGCAACGCGACGCTGGATAGTTTTTATACGATATTGCCCACTTTCGATCAGATTGCGGAAACCTTCCGCGCCTTGCAATAAGACTCTAATCAAAATAAATATTCAAATCCGAGCAATCGAAACGATTGCCGCAATTGGGGCAAATCACTTTGCAATTCTTCTCGAACATCTGGCTTCCGCAGCGGTCGCAGATGTAAACGCGTTTTTCTTTCGGTTCTGATTGTTCTTTCTCTTTCGTTTCCTGAGCTTTAGTTTCATCACTCATCTTGATCTTCTTTCCAAATGACAGGTTTGAGCAGCGATAGATCAAATTCTCCCAATCGTGTCTCGCCTAGTCGTTGGACTTCCATGATCGCTGCGTTTAAATCAATTCGTAATTGTTCTACGTTTACACCGCGGCAAATATCTGGCCAGTTTTTTAGTTTCCGCATACCGCGTGTGTAGACTTTAATCGCGCCGGGATAATTTTTGCGCCGAATGTGCAAGTATGTGACCGCTGCTTGCAGAATACCTTGATACAGCTCGCGGATTTTGCCTTTCTCTTCCTTCCAGGCAAATTCCAATTCTTCGTGAGCTTCAAAGTATCTGCCCGCGTTCATGAGCAGGATGCCCTCGCGGGCGCGTGGATGAAGAGGTCCTTCGCAGTCGGTCATTCTCGCGGCAGTATATCACGATGAAATGATTGCCGGTGGTAAAATTCTTTTGTTATCATGCGCGGATTTTTCAATAGAAAGAACTGGATTGTTTTTCTTTCAGTGATTGCGCTCGGCGCGCTGGTTGTGCTTGCCAGCGGGCTTAGGGATGTCACATTTCGCGCGGGGCAGGCCCTCGGTCAGAATGAGGCGGGAGCGGTTGATTTGTCCGTTGCGCGGTTCGTCGATGAAATCGTCGCAACGCCATTATGGAAACAATTGCTGGCTTGGGGAGTTGTCTTTTTGATCGTGGTACTCCTCAGCCTGCTTCTCTCTCCCGAGTCGCGGCGTAAACTGATACAGACTTTTTTCCGCTTCATGATGATTTTACTGGCTATTTACTTGGCTTTCAAATATGTCCCCGGCTTGGGAAATTTATTTAACTTGGGCGGCCAACAGCTTCAACAGCAAGGAACGGATTCGAATTCAAACGCACCGATACCGATCTTTGTGCCGCCGCACGTTTCATCCTGGCTCGTGTTCTTGGTTTCAGTTGCAGTTGCGGTCATCCTTGTTGCGTTGGTTTGGACAATTAGCCACTGGTGGCGAAGGCGGCAGGCATTCTTTGCATCCCAGCGACCCTTGGAAGAGTTTGGTGAAATTGCGCGGCATTCGTTGGACGAGCTATCGACAGGCCGCGCTTGGGACGATGTCATTGTGGATTGCTACGCGCGCATGTCCAAAGTGGTCGAGAAACGGCGCGGGTTGACTCGCCATTATGCGATGACGCCCTCCGAGTTTGCGGCGCGGTTGGAAATCTCTGGTTTGCCGGGCGATGCAGTCCATAAGTTGACGCGGCTTTTCGAGCGCGTGCGTTATGGCGCGCGCGCCTCCACGCAAGATGAGATCAATGAAGCTGTAAATTGCCTGACGGCGATTATGAGTTATTGTGGGGAAGTATCATGACGCGGCGCGTTTGGTTGGTTGCGTTGATCGTATTGACCTTGTCGCTTATATTGGCTTTTCCGTTGCGCGACATTGTTCAACAAACGATCGTGGTACCGCTGGCATATTTTTTCTGGGCGCTGAATCTGTTTTATCAATCCACGCCGCAATTAGCGGCTTGGATTTTGATCGTGTTATTGGTGATCGTGTTGGCCGTGCAGAGTCTCAGCCCGAAAGAGCGATATGTCGCCCGCCCTGTGCCAAAGTCTCGGCCGCCGCAAGGCTCGGTTGAGAATCTGGCTGAGTGGATTCATAAATCGGAAGGCGGCGTGTATTTCAAATGGCTGGTGGCCAATCGCCTTGGCAATTTGGCTTATCAGACGCTCGTGCAGCGCGAGGGAGATCCGTCTCGCTCGGTCTTTGCTCCGTTGGTCGGAACAGATTGGCGACCCTCGACTCGCTTGCAGAAATATTTGGAAATAGGCTTGCATGGATCGTTCGCCGAGCATGCTCATTTCAAACGCGGAAAAGATTCCCCCGCTTCACCCCTCGACCTGGAAGTTGGCGAAGCGGTCACATTCCTCGAGTCTCAACTGGAGACGCAACGTGACAACTCCCATTAACGTTTCAACTTTAAGTAAGCAAGTCATCAGTGAAGTGGAACGCGCCATCGTGGGCAAGCGCGATCTGCTTGAGATGATCATGGCCTCCGTGTTGGCGGGTGGACATGTTTTGCTCGAAGATTATCCCGGCCTCGGTAAAACATTGATCGCGCGTAGTTTTGCGCACGTGCTTGGCCTGGAATTTAAACGCATCCAATTCACGCCCGATCTTTTGCCTGGCGATATCACGGGCGGATATATTTTCAATCGCACGAAAAATAAATTCGAATTGCGAAAAGGGCCACTGTTCGCCAACATTATCCTCGCCGACGAGATCAACCGCGCTTCACCAAAGACTCAGTCTGCTTTGTTGGAAGCCATGCAGGAAGGGCAGGTCACGTTGGAAGGCGAGACGTTGCCTTTACCCGAACCGTTTCTTGTGCTTGCCACGCAAAACCCGATTGAATACGAAGGTACTTTTCCATTGCCGGAAGCACAGTTGGATCGTTTCATGCTCAAGCTGACAGTTGGTCATCCAAGCGTGGAAGAAGAGCGCGAGATTTTGCATCGCCGCCGCGAACGACACCAGGATGAGGTCACGTTGCGACAGATCATAAAAGCCAAGCAATTGCTCGACATGCGCGCCGAAGTTGAATTGGTTCACGTGGACGCAGATCTCGAGACATATATTGCGGAACTCGTCCATGCGACGCGTGTAGATCGGCGCGTGGCTGTTGGCGCCAGCCCGCGCGGCTCGCTGGCATTTCTCAAACTGGCGCGTGCGCGTGCTGCGCTGGAAGACCGCGACTATGTCATTCCTGATGACGTCAAACATTTTGCCACACCGGTGTTGAGTCATCGTTTGATTTTGCAGCCTGAATACTGGATGTCGCATCAAATGACGGCCGAAGTAATTCGGGATGTGTTCTCGAAAGTGTCTGTGCCGGTGATTAAGTAAATCAGAGAGCGCGTCAGCATTTCGTCTGCTCAGCACCGATTATATGAATCGTTCCATCTTTCTCAGCCTCATTGTGTACGGCTTACTGTTCACGGCACTCATCACTTTGCACGGTGAGCTGCTCATGCTGGTGATTCCTTTCGCGTTGTATTTGTTGATCGGTTTTTTGCGCGGGCCTGAGAATGTACAGCTCGAAGTCACGCGCCATCTCAGTGCCGAGCGTGTTACGCCCGATTCAAATGTGGATGTAAAAGTTACGATTGTCAATCGCGGCAATTCGCTTGAGGAGGTTTTATTTGAAGATGGAGTGCCTCCGCGTCTGATAGTTCGCGACGGATCGCCCCGCAGCTTGCTGACTCTGCCTCGCGGCGCGACACACACTCTTGCCTATGCTGTTTCCGGTCCGCGCGGCGGATACGCGTTCGAGTCTCTCAAGGTGAGAGCCAACGATCATTTCGCGGTGATCAATCGCGAGGTCCGGGTGGAGGCGCAGAATCAGTTGTTTGTCTTTCCACCATTGACGCGCCTGCGGCACATCACCATTCGTCCGCGCCGGACGCGCGTCTACGCTGGCAATATCCCTGCGCGTGCTGGCGGCACCGGGACGGAGTTTTTCGGTGTGCGCGGTTATCAGCCGGGTGATTCACCGCGCGTGATCAATTGGCATGTCAGCGCGCGCCATGCGGAACAATTGTTTAGCAATGAGTTTCAACAAGAACGCGTCTCGGATGTGGGCATTGTGTTGGATGGCCGCTTGCGCACCAATTTATTTGGGCACGGTTATTCACTGTTTGATTATTCTGTGCAGGCCGCAGCCGCGCTGGCAGATGCGTTTTTATCTCAAGGTAATCGCGTAGGATTGTTGTTATACGGAAAGTATCTTGGTTGGACATATCCCGATTATGGCAAAGTGCAGCGCGAGCGCCTCTTGCAAGCGCTGGCGCGCGCTCAACCGGGCGATAGCCAGATTTTTACCGCGTTGGAATATATTCCGACACGGCTCTTTCCGCCGGAGTCTCAAATTGTGGTGGTCAGTCCATTGATCGAAGAGGATGTCCTGCCGTTGATTCGATTGCGCGCGTTTGGCTATCAAGTGATGGCCATCAGTCCGAATCCAATTTCTTTTGAGCTTACTTTCCTGCCACGCGATTCAACGACAGATTTGGCCGCGCGCGTTGTTCGCATGGAACACGCTCTCATTTTGCAAAAGCTTCAGCGCGCCGGTGTGCAAATTCTGGATTGGCATGTAGAACAGCCTTTTGATTTAGCGGTGCAGGAAAAGCTAAGCCGACCTCCGATTTGGCTGCGAGCGATTGGGAGATAGCGTGTCTGTTTTTGTGATGGTGATTAGTATTGTGGCAGGATCGGCTTCGTTGGCCTGGGGATATTCCATCGCGGGTTTGGATGCGCCGGCGCGCTGGTTGTTGGTTGCAGGCGCAATTTGGTTGGTTGCAATGTGGCGGCGCTGGAATTGGGTGGGTTCGCTTATCTTGTTGATTTTTGTCGCTGCCGCGGCCTTCGGTCTTTGGATTAGCTTGCCCGCCAGTTTGATGATGTTAGGCGCGGTTGGCGGATTATTGGGATGGGATATGGCCGACTTTGCGCGGCGTCTGCGCTTCGCTTCTTCGACCGATAACGTGCGCAGCCTCGAATTGCATCATCTCGGCCGCGTGTTGATCGTCGCGATTCTGTCACTGACGATTGCCGGATTCATCTCACTGGTCAAAATTAGAATCCCATTCGAGTTGGCAGTGATTTTGGTTTTGGTTTCTGCGATTGGTCTTACGCGTCTTGTAGTTTGGCTGCAGCGCAGGAATGAATGATGATGCCAGCTTAAAAAATCACCGCCCGACTGGAGGAGAGGATAAACAGTCGGGCGGTCTTGCGATACCGTCTGGCCCAAGACGGTACTTACACAAGCGAATTATGATTCCGGGACCACCGGTTCAGCGATGACGAACAGCCGTCCCCAACTGGAATTGCCGTTTCGGTCGATGCAAGTTTGGAAGGTTACGTGGCGGCTTCCGGTGTAAACCAGTTTGAACATGTCGGTCGCGGTCAGCGTAAC
>DATKNJ010000257.1:0-19011 GCA_035541395.1 Anaerolineales bacterium | reverse complement strand
ATCGGCAGTTTGAGAGGTGCGAACGAAAATGGTATACGTCCCCAGCGCGGCATCATCCGATAACTTGAAGTCATCGCTGATGCTTCCCAGTTGCGAAAGCGAAAGAGACTTGGCATAGACTTGCTGGCCGGATTGCTCGATAGTCACATACAGTTGCGTATCTTTAAGCAGGCTGTAATGCAAGTCGTCGTTCTGCCGTACCAGGCCTTTGAAATACACATCCTGCCCGGGGCGATAGACCGGCCGATCTGTATAAAGATAAACGAACGGCGTATTCGTGTTAGCGTAATAATTTTGGGCAATGCCCAAATCCCCGGCCCATACGCCGCTGCCCCAGTCTGTTGAAACAAAAGCCAAATGATTCGTGCCCTCGACGCGCGCATAGGCGGGCGCGTCGATTCCCTTGAGATATACCAAACCGTTTTGATCCGTGGAAGTTGGCTTTCCAACTTGATTCATGTCCTTATCGTAGAACATGACCGGCACATTTGCCTGCGGCTGTCCGCTTTCAAGATCGGTGACCCAGGCCAGGCCTTCAGTTGAAGTGGACTTGAAAGTGATGTTATCGGTCGCGACGACGAACACAAATCCCTGATAGAAATTACTGGTGTAATTAAGCGGCGAACCTTTCACACCCATGAAATAATAACCCGGCGGAAGCGCATTTCCTTTTTGATCCTGGAGTTTGATATCGAGCCGGTTCACTTGATTTCTTGGAACCTGCCCGTTTGTATTCCATTGATTGATGGGCTGGACTTGCGGCTTGAAATCGGCAGGCGATGTTCCGCTGCCTCCCTTGCCGCCCTGATAGTTGCTCGCCAAAGCGCCAAACTCAGCAAACGTCAATGGATATAGTGAGACGGTGGCCGAATCCACATTGGTGTATTCGAAGAACATCTCCTGCGGGCCATGCGCGCGATAGACCAACGGAGTCCACGGCACGATGAGCTGCGCGTAGGGCGACATATCCGCGGTGTTAAAGCTAAGCGACGATTCGGTTTGGATCGTGTTGCCATAAATATCCGCCATGCCGGGCAACGCGCGCAGAATGTAATTCGTGCCCGGGTCGAGATCGTACATGGAATAGCTGTTATCGTAATCGTTGTAATACCACTGCGGCGCGGTCGTCGTTGCGGGCGTAATGACAATGCGATTCTTCAAGCTATCCACTCTCATCGGCGACGCGAATTGGATCTTCAGCGAATTGTCAAAACCCTGGCTGGTGGAAGGCGGGACGATGCTTACAACTTGCGGTAAGGGCACAGTACTAAAGTTAACCGTCAAGCCATCTTTGAGTGTCCCGCCGTCTGTGGCTTGCGCGGTCTGCGCGATCTGCAAATCATAATAACTGGCAATGTTGTACTTGCCGCGCGGCGCGAGCGTCAATACAGTGAAGTCTTCATTCCAACTGAAAGCGAGTGACACCGGCGTTTTGGATTCGCGATTCACGACGGTCGTTGCCCCGGCTACGCTATCGGGATTCATCGGCTGAAGGAACGTGATGATGAACGCCTGATCCAACAACACATTTTGGACATTGTCCAATGGCGGATTCTCCGCGCCGTTTTTTAACGCAAAACTTGCGACGGCTGCCGCGCGCGTCGTGAACTGTGAAACGAAGGACTTCTCCAACGCGTTGCCGTTCGTATCTTTCAATCCCGCTCCCACGCGGACCGTGTAACGGATTCCGCTTAATAAAGGTTGCTCCGGCTGAAAGACATACACGGACGAGTTCACCCATTGGCCCTGTCCCTTCACTTGCGGAGAAAGTTCAACGGGTTGAGGTAAGTTGCTTTGTTCTTCTTTGATCGTCAGCGGCACAACCGGATGATTGAAGATGACCGTGATATTCGTTGTTTGGTCAATGTCTTCTGCATCGGCTGTGGGGAAGACTTGGCCGACTTCCAAGCTCTCTGTGGTTGTGAAATCCAGTTCGATAGGATCGGCTGGCTTCGTCCCATCTAAGGCAACTGCGGAAGGGGAAAAGATTCCGCGATACATAGAATCGGGTTGCAGCTCGGAATCGGGCACGAACGAAAATGTTTTTACGTCGGGCCAAGTCGCTTTGCCGGAAACAGCTTTATCGTCCGGGCCGAGAAGCGAAAAGGCCGCGCTGGTTTTGGCCTGATCCATGGCGCGGTCGAATGTGATTTGAATCGTCGGTGACAAATCCAATCGCTGTCCTGCAACAGGATTCTGCGCGACGACTTGAGGCCCGACTTCATTAGGTGTTGCTTGCACCGAAAGCGTTTCAGTGACAGCGAGATGTGGTTTTGCGATACTTGAAACTGAGAGTGCGATGGCGATAACAACAATGACGAATAATAGAGCGAGCGATCCTAGATGTTTTTTCATTCGGCTCCGCCTTCTCGTAGCGCTATGATTGATGACGCATTGGAATCAGTATGCCCTCGGTAACAGGGCCTGTCAAGTAGACGTTGGGTCGGTATTTTTACCATGTTGATATGAATGCTCGGGATTGAATGGAATTTGGCTACGGGTACATAACGTTATAAGCCGTGAAGTTGTTCCAGAAAATCTGGTTGATCCATACGATATAATTCCATCATTATGGAAGAACGCTTACAAAAAATTCTTGCACAAGCCGGGTACGGTTCGCGCCGCGCCTGTGAATTGATCATCGATGCCGGACGCGTGCGCGTCAATGGGAAGGTCGCGATCCTTGGCCAAAAAGCGGACGCGGCCGCCGATAAGATTACCGTGGATGGCAAAGCGATCCCGCGTGTTGAGTCAATGGTCTATATTGCACTGAATAAACCGCGCAATGTCCTTTCGACGGTCGAACGCGAAGCCGGGGATGATCGTCAGACGGTGCGCGATCTGGTGGATGTACCGGAGCGAATCTATCCGGTGGGCCGGCTGGACTTCGATAGCGAAGGTTTGGTGTTGATGACGAACGATGGTGATTTGACGAATAAGTTGACTCATCCGCGTTATGGCCATGAGAAAGAATATCGCGTTTTGTTGGCGCGTCGACCAGATGAATCTCAGCTTGACGTCTGGCGGCGCGGTGTCGTACTGGAAGATGATTACAAAACGGCACCCGCGAATGTGCGCTTTGAATCTACCTCGGGAAAAGGTGCGTGGGTGCGAGTGGTGATGGGGGAGGGGCGCAAACGTCAGATCCGAGAGATCGGGATGTTGCTGGGTTTGCCTGTGGTGCGGATCGTGCGCGTGCGCATCGGTTCACTGCGATTGGGAACTTTGAAGCCGCGTCAATGGCGACATCTGACGCCGCAAGAGGTAGCCGCTTTAAAGGGAAATGAACAATAAGCGGCGTATATCCTTTTGATTCGCTCCTTTATTTAATTGTTTCCAATTTGAACACCGGGAACTGTGACGCTATTTTTTCAAACTCCGAGATCGAGGCCTCTTTATCTATTGGGAAATGCGGTCGCGCTCCGGGCGCGATTTGCAAATAAGCTTTTAGGATCGGCGCTCTTAGTTTAACATCCACTTCTTTAAGAAGAACCGACTCGCTGATGCCATGTCGAAGCCTTGCTTTGCCTTCGGCTGCCGTAATGTTTCGCACCCAGTTTGCATCTTCACCTAACATGGATACCAGATATCTCTCACCGTTTAGAGTTACCATCGCAAGTGGAAAACTTATGACCTTCCCTGATTGCCTTCCGATTACTTCCAAGGTGACGAAGCGATTCGGATAGATACCTATCGAGTGGAGGATTGCATAACCTCTATTGACAAGCTTGGTCAGTTGATCTGGATGCCCTCCGCGGTACATCCATCTTTTCACGCGATATGTCCATTTTTCCGAAGACACTTTTCCTCCAGAGAATTTTACATGTGTAATAATTTGGCCGCCTAACAGATGATAGGCGGCCAAATGTATAGCATATATTCAACTTTCGTTATTGCCCGAGCTTTACTACGCTGAGCAAACTTTTTGTCAACTCTGGCGTATATCCCAGAATTTCTTGACTATCTTTTCGACGGCCTTTTTTACTTCTTCTTTCTTCATGCCAGCGATTTTGAAGGTGAGTAATTTTGTGCTGGTATCGGGTCCGGCAAATTGGCCGAAGGCGATGAAGTTGCCGCCTGCATCCGCAATGGCTTTGGTGATCTTGGCCAGGCTGCCGGGTTTGTCGTCCACAACGGCGGTCACACGGATGCCGCGATCGCGGGCGCCCATGAACTCCAGGAAAATTTTGAACAGATCGGTTTCAGTGATCATACCTTTGACTGCGCCATCTTCCACAACGGGCAGGCCACTGACTTTATTATCTGCCATGATACGCGCCGCCTCTTCAATGGGCGTATTTTCATCAATCGTGATGACTTTCTTCGCCATTACTTCTTTCACCGTAATTTTGCTAAGCAGATAATGCATCTCCCAAACGCTTAATGTAGTCACTGGTGATGGAGAAGCATTAAGCAGATCGCCGTCAGAGACCATTCCGATCAATTTTCCATCTTTGATTACTGGCGCGCGGCGGATGTGTTCTTTCTTAAATATCGCCATCGCGTCCTGAATGGGCGTATCTGGCGTAAGCGTAATCACGGGACTGGACATTCTTTCACCGACAAGCATGGTTGCCTCCTGTGCAACACGAAGAGCCGACTTGCTCTTCGCGATATTGTTTGCAGGGTGATTCTAAATCGAAACCCTTGCACAGGTTGTCACCAAACTGGAGTGAAGAAGGTCACTTTGAAAACTCACTAATAATGCGCGTGATGTGACGCGCGTGTTTAAGATACAAATCCACGCGGATGTTTTCGTTCGGCGCGTGCGCACGCGAGTCGGGGTGGCCAAGGCCTCCGGTTGCAACGGGCAGGCCCAAATCATGGACGAACGGATGACTGGGACCGGAACCGCCTGTCAGCGGGATGACCATCATCGGCACGCCGTAAATCTCTTTGGAGGTGTCCACAACGATTTTGATAAACGGATCGTCAGGATCGGTGCGCGCCGGCGCGTCGCCGCCGAGATCGGTGATTTTTACATCGCTAAATCCTTCCGCATCGAGATGCGTGCGCAGTTTCTTGAGAATATCGGCGGGGTCCTGATCGGGCACGAGACGGAAATCCACTTTGGCCGAAGCGCGCGCGGGCAGAACGGTCTTCGAGCCAGGGCCCTGATAGCCACTGGTCAATCCGCAAATCGTACAAGTAGGCGTGAAGACTTCTTCGATTTTCAAGTCGGTTCCACCTTTGAGCCCCTTGATGAAATATGGCACGCCATAATGGGACTTGTATTCCTCGCTTGGATCGGGCAATGCAGACATAAGTTCACGGTCACGCGTGGATGGAGGCTTGATGCCGTCATAGAAGCCAGGGATTCGAATCCGTTCATCTGGCCCTTTGAGCGTGCTCAACGCCCAGACCAATCGCCAGGCCGCGTTCGGGAAGATGCTGCCGCCGAGTCCCGAATGCACATCAGTGGAAAGCAGATCAACGGAGAGTTCCACATATTGAATGCCGCGCAGACCGAGATATTGCATCGGTGTGTCGGTGTGATCCACACCGCCGAATTCCCAAATGCAAGCATCGGCTTTGAGCAAATCTTTGTGGCTGAGTACAAAATCCACTAGATTGATGCTGGCGGTTTCCTCCTCGCCCTCAATAATAAATTTGACATTACAGGGTAAATCGCCTTCGGCATCGAGCAACGCGTCCAGCGCGAAGAGACGTGAAACGATATGACCTTTGTCATCACTGACACCGCGGCCATATAGCTTTCCCTCGCGCAGACTTGGCTCAAAAGGCGGTGTTTCCCAAAGCTCCAATGGCTCCGGCGGCTGAACATCATAATGATTGTAGATGAGCAGAGTCTTTTTATTGTTCTTGCCTTTGCGCTCTGCAGTCACGACCGGCGCGCCCGGTGTGGAATGAATTTGTGCAGTGAAGCCGCGCGCTCGTAACATATTGGCGACCAGTTCGGAACATTCTTTCAGCCCGATCTTTTGCGCGGATATGCTTGGTTGTGCCACCAACTTCGAGAGTTCGGCCAGGCTTGCATCAAGGTGTGAATCGAGATAGGCATCTATCTTTTTGTAATCAGTCATGTGAAGCTCCTATTGAAAATAATTCATCAACCAATGAATCGAGTGCGCGCCTGCGTAGGCGAAGGCAGTCATCTTGATGAGTTCTCCGATCCAGCAAAACAAAAGAAATTGCCAGAGCGGCATCTTGCCTGCGCCTGCTGCCACGCCTGCCAAATCAAAAAATGGATTCGGCACCGCGGCTAATACCAAAACGGTCCAGCCGCCATATTTGACCACCCAAGGATGAATGCGATTGTAAATATGTGCGCGCTCGACTACGGCTTGTCCGCTGAAGCCTGCCAGATAACCGGAAAGCTCACCAAGCGCGCCGCCGGTTCCGGCTGCGATCCCAACGCCAAGTGGATTGAAAATACCTCCCATGGCAAAGACAACAGCCACGCCCGGTGCAGGCAGGAAGACGGTTGCGTTCGATAGCAGCGTCATCAGGAAAATGCCTGGATATCCAAAGACTGCAAATTCCGAAACGCGGTTGCGAATGCTGAACACAAAAGCGCTGATGCCAATTACCGCCAGCAGCGCAAGGACGCGCAGAATCGCTACGCGCCAATTTGTTTTTTCAGCGGGGCGTGCAGAGTCAACAGAGTTCACAGAATCTTCTTCCTGTGAACTCTGCGCTTGTTCGGGAGCGTTAACTTTCTTCGATAGTGACACGGAGAATTTTTACGCCGGGATATTCAGGACGCATTGGGTCGCGCGGCGGAATGGACATCAGCACATCCATGCCATCAACTACTTGACCAAAGACACTATGCTTTCCGTCCAGCCAAGGTGTGGGAACATGTGTGATAAAGAACTGTGAACCGTTTGTATTTGGTCCGGCGTTTGCCATTGATAGTACACCGGACTTGTCGTGCTTCAAGCTTGAATTAAACTCATCAGCAAATTTGTAACCTGGACCGCCGCTGCCTTTGCCGGTTGGGTCCCCACCTTGTACCATAAAATCGGCGATCACACGATGGAAAATAATGCCTTCATAAAAACCCTCGCGTGAGAGGAACACAAAGTTGTTGACGGTCTTCGGGGCTTTGTCTGCAAACAGTTCAATGACCATCGTGCCTTTATCGGTTTCCATGTGTGCTTTATATTTTTTCTTCGGATCGATCTTCATTTCGGGTGGGGTAGTCCATTGTTTTGCCATCAAAAATCTCCTTTGATATTTTATATATCGGTTGCTGTTATAACAATGATTCGATGCGTGCAACGACCATATCCAACGCGGCCGTGTTAAAACCACCTTCGGGAATAATAATATCTGCGTAACGTTTTGAAGGTTCCACAAAATCCAAATGCATCGGGCGGACTGTCGCTAGATATTGCTTCACCACAGATTCGGTGGAGCGGCCTCGTTCATTGATATCACGCTCCAAACGGCGGATGAAACGAATGTCCGCATCGGTATCTACAAAAATTTTGATATCGAAAAGCTTGCGTAACTCTGCTTCGACGAAGATCAAAATGCCTTCCACTAAAATGACTCTGCGCGGCTGGACGGTGAACGTTCGATCTGTGCGCCGATCTTTTGAAAAATCATAGATGGGTACTTCAATGGCTCGTCCGGCTTTGAGTTGCTTCACATGCCGAGTCAGGAGTTCTGTTTCAAGCGAATTGGGATGATCGAAATTTATTTCATCATGTTGAGTGGGCGGCAGGCTGCTCAGGTCTTTGTAATATGAATCGTGCTGTAAAAAAGCGATTCGGTCTGCCCCGACGCGTTGCAGGATTCCCTGTGCCACTGTCGTCTTGCCCGATCCAGATCCACCGGCGAGACCAATCACAAGAGGCGAGACGTGTGCCATGCGTTGGATTATACCTGCAAACAAAATGGCTCCAAGTGGACCCGGAGCCTGTTGCCGTTATCAAAAATTGAATCTACATCCCGGCCATGTAAGCGAGTGCGACGGTTCCCGGCCCGGCATGCGCGCCGACCACTGGGCTGACTTCTGTATAGATTTTTTCGACGACTTCAATTTGCTGGGTTGCCTTATCCATTAAAGATTTTGCTTCTTCCTCTGCGTTGGCGTGTAAGGTAGCCAGATGGACTGGTGACTTTCCTTCCACGCTTTCTGCAACCAACTCCACCACACGGTCAAGTGCCTTTGTTTTTGTGCGGATACGATCGATTGCCTCGATGTGACCATCTTCCAAAGCGAGAACCGGCTTCAAATTTAATGCTGAACCAATGAAGCGTTGCGCGCCGCCAATCCTTCCACCACGATGAAGAAATTCCAATGTGTCTACTGCAAAGTAAACACCAGTGTGATTGCGTGCTTTTTCCGCGATAGCTATGCAATCTTTAAGGCTTCCTCCGTCGCTTGCAACGCGCGCTGCCGATAAGACTTGAAAACCCATTGCCATTGCAGTGGAATGGCTGTCGTGTAGGACCACTTTTTCTGCGGCTTTTCCCAACGCTTCGCGACCTTGTATGGCGGATTGAAATGTGCCAGAGAGTTTGTCCGAAATAAAAATTCCCAACACTTCATATCCCTGATCGATAAATCCTTGGAACATTTTCTGCATTGTGACCACGGATACTTGCGCGGTGGAGGGCATGACCTTCGCTGTTTTTAAGCGGGCATAAAATTCGTTCGGCTGAATATCCACGCCATCCAGAAAAGTTTCTTCACCCCAGATTAAAATTTGAGGGGCAACTGCAATGTTATATTTTTGGCATAAACCGGTTGGAATATAAGCGGTGCTATCGGTCACAAACGCGATTTTCGGCATGATTCCTCTTGAGGAAAGAAATTCGTTCATTTTAACCCTTTGCAAGCTGGATAGTTGCAAAATAGCCAAAATAGGCCTCATGGTATAATAACTCCGCAAAGTAGAGTCCATTTGCGCAGATCATCATCGAGGAGCCTGAATTGGCCTTCAACCCTATTAACTGGCTGCTAGGCCTGTTTTCGCTAGACATCGCCATTGATCTTGGAACGGCAAATACACTTGTCCATGTGCGTGGCAAGGGGATTGTCATTAATGAACCATCTTGGGTCACGATTGACAAGCGCCTGCGCCAGCCATTGGCGATTGGTTTGGAAGCCAAGGAAATGGTCGGACGAACACCAAGTAACGTGATGGTGGTGAGACCCATCCGTGATGGTGTGATTTCTGAATTTGATGTAACACAGGTAATGTTGGAATATTTTATCGGTAAGGTCCATGAGCAAAGTGTTGTGCCACTGCCGAGACCAAGAGTGGTGGTTGGCATCCCGACTGGCGTGACAGAGGTCGAGAAGCGGGCTGTGTATGATGCGGTGATGGCAGCAGGTGCACGTCAGGCTTATTTAATCGAGGAACCAATTGCGGCAGCGTTGGGCGCCGGTCTTCCTGTTGGTGAAATACGCGGTTCGATGGTAGTTGATATCGGCGGTGGGACGACCGAGGTGGCAGTCTTATCCATGAGCGGTGTGGTGCTTTCGCGTTCTCTGCGCGTGGCCGGCGATGAAATGGATCAAGACATCGTCCAATATCTTCGGAATAAATATAATCTGTTGGTCGGCGAGGGGATTGCAGAGCAGGTGAAGTGGCAGATCGGTTCGGCGTATCCGCTTCAACCTGAAAAGACAATGGAAGTGCGTGGACGTAATCTGGTCACTGGTTTGCCTGAGACGGTAGAAATTTCCTCGATAGAAATTCGTGAGGCGCTTTCCGCTTCGGTGCAAGTGATTATCGATACTGTGCGCGATTCTTTGGATGAAATTCCGCCGGAGATCGTTGCCGATTTGATGGATGTTGGTATTTGTTTGGCTGGTGGTGGCGCGTTGTTACAAGGTCTTGCAGACCGCCTCACTGATGAATTGAAATTACGCGTATGGGTTTCAGAGGACCCATTGACTTGTGTGGCGCGAGGCGCAGCATTGATCTACGAAGATTTTGATTCACTGAGTCGGTACCTGGTTGGATTGGAGCGCGGTAGTACTCGCCATAACGCCTGATGTGCGCAGTGTTTGCCGCGTTAAGGCGATAACTTAGAATGAAAGATTTGCTTTCTCGTTCTTTGCAATTGACGGTGATATTTCTGGTTGTGGGGGGAGTCCTTGCGCTAGCTCTCGGCGGTTATTTCAGTTCAGCATCGAGTGGATTTACTGGCGGATTGGTATCCGTTCAAACCTGGATTGCCACGCGCGGTCAAGCCTTGCAAGATTTCCTGACGGCGCCGCGCGACATTGTGACATTAAGGACGCGCAATGCTGAACTAGAGTCGGAAGTCTCGCAATTACAAGCGCAAGTGATTGAGTTACAGCAACGTGTCAACGAGACCGAAATCCTGGCCGCGTTGGTGGACTTTTCGCGCTCGAACCCGCAGAATACTTATAAGGCGGCTTCTGTGATTGGACGCGATCCGAGTCCGTTCCTACATTACATCATTATCAATCGCGGCTCGAATGATGGGATTCGCCGCGGAATGCCGGTTGTGACAAATCAAGGCTTGGTAGGCCGCGTAGACGCGACCATCGCGGATGCATCGCGCGTGCAGCTGCTTAGCGATCCTGCTTCTGCGGTGAACGTTCATTTGCAAAATGCGGATACCGATGCTGTGCTGTTAGGTTCCGTCACTGGCGACATCTCATTGGACATGATCTCGCAAGACGCTCATATTGATCCGGGCGATTTAATTCTGACATCGGGCTTGGGCGGCGGCTATCCGGCGGACCTGATCGTTGGTCAAGTGGTCACCACGCGCAAAGTGGATTACGAATTGTTTCAACAGGCCACTGTACAATCTGCGGTAGATTTTTCTCGTTTGGAGATCGTGTTGGTCATTACCAACTTTCGCCCGGTGGATGTTTCGCCGCTTTCCCCAACGCCTTCCCCATAAAGCAGTATGCGGAATCTAATTGCTCTTCCATTGCTCGGACTTGCAGTAATCTTGCAGTCCGCTGTGGTCAGTCAGATCACTTTGCTCTCCGGTTATGCTGATTTGTTGCTTATTATGTTGGCCGCTTGGGCCTTACAGCCTCAAGTGGATTCGGCCTGGCATTGGGCTTTTCTGGCGAGCATACTGATTGCTTTTGTTACGCGCCTTCCATGGCCTGTGGTTGTTGCCGGTTATTTTGCAGTTGTCTTTCTGGCACAGATTTTACAGCGCCGCGTCTGGCAAGCGCCGTTGTTGGCCATGTTTAGCGTGACTTTTCTTGGTACCCTTTTTATGCAACTAATGTCGTTTGGAGTCTTGAATCTTTTGGGAACCCCTCTGCGATTGAGTGACGTGCTTAGTTCGATTGTGTTGCCAAGCTTGTTGCTGAATCTTCTGTTCGCCATTCCGATCTATGCTTTTATGCGAGATCTGGCGCGCTGGGTTTACCCGGGAGAGGAGTTTGAATGAGTTCTTCTTCGTATCCACAATCGTCGCGTTTTGAAACCTGGCGGTTGTTCATCATATATGGGATTGTTTTTGTGGCATTGACCGCGTTGCTTGGGCGTTTACTTGTTTTGCAGGCTTTCAGTGGAACCGATTGGATTGACCAGGCCATCGCGAACTATACCAAAACGATCAGTGATCCGGCAGACCGTGGCATCATATACGATCGAAATGGTTATGTGTTGGCGCGGAATATCGCTTCTTATAACATTGTGATTACTCCGGCAGATTTGCCGGATGATGATGCAGATATTCAACAGGTTTATCGTGAGGTCTCCAATATTACTGGTGTGCCAGTGGGCGGACCAGTGACTGATGCATCGTTGAATCAAGCGAAGTTGTATTCTGCTTGTGTGCCCGGTCCCAGTATCTCAGATTTGGTTGCATTGGGCGATTCGTTGGCTCCATATAGTCCAGTTGAGATTAAATGTGATGTCAGTGAGGATATGGCTCGCCTCGTGCGCGAACGCGAAGCAGATTTGCCCGGCGTCTCGGTCGAGATTGATCCGATTCGGGATTATCCGACCGGTTCCTTGACGGCTGATTTGATCGGCTTTTTGGGGCCGATTCCGGCTTCGGATGAAGCTGCGCTCCGCGCCCGAGGTTTTATTCCAAACCGAGACAAGATCGGTTACGCTGGCGTTGAAGCCTCATTACAGGATGTTCTTTCTGGGAAGAATGGGACGCGCGTGGTTCAAGTGGATGTTGCAGGGAAGGAATTGCGTAACTTGCAACCGCCTGAAGCTCCGACTCCGGGTTATAACGTAACGCTCACCATCGATACGCGTTTACAGGATGCGGCACAGGCCTCATTGACAGAAGAGATCAATTACTGGAATACATATTTTGGAAAGATTCGTATTTCCAGTGGTGTGGTCATTGCGATGAATCCCAAGACTGGCGAGATTCTGGCGATGGTCTCGTATCCAAGTTATGAGAACAATCGCATGGTGCGTTTCATTCCATCTTACTATTATGACCAGTTAAGCCAGGACCCGCGCCATCCTTTGTTGAATAATGCGATTTCAGGCGAGTTTCCGCCTGGTTCTGTGTTCAAGCTTTCTGCGGCTACAGGCGCGCTCAACGAAGGGATTGTGACTCCGAATAAGATCATTTACGCGCCGGGCGAGTTGAACATTTGCGAGAAATTCTCGCCGAACGACATTTGCACGCCGCAAAACACGCGCCCGTTCGTGGACTGGATTTTCGATGTGCGACCCTCGGGCTTTGGTCAAATCGATTTTTTGCATTGTATCGCTTTTTCCAGTAACGTATGTTTTTACAAAGTGGGTGGCGGTTACGGTGATGAAATCCCGCAAGGCGGACTCGGCATCTATCGCTTGGGTGAATATGCTCGTGCGCTCGGTTATGATCGTACATCCGGAATCGAGTTGCAGGGTGAAGCGAGCGGTTTGATCCCGGACCCCGATTGGAAACGTATCAGCACTGGTGAGAATTGGTCCACCGGCGATACTTATATTGCGACAGTGGGACAAGGTTATGTGCTGGCAACGCCGTTGCAAGTGTTGATGTCCGGCGAGACGGTTGCTAATAGCGGAAAGTTGATGCAGCCCACCATCATCCGTCAGGTAACGGATGGTCAAGGCAAAGTGGTCGAAGTTTGGTATGACCCGGATCCGACCGAGGCGGTTTCGATTTGGTTTGCCCAACAAGGGAAGGACAGCCAGGGAAACATAACGAAAGTCTGGGTAAACTCTCAGGATTCGCGCGTGTTGAATCAACCTCCCAAAGGCAGCTATCAAATTTCGCCTTTCGTGCCGAATATGAAATGGGACATTACAACTACTCCACTGATCAGAAACTACACTTGCGATCAAGGTTATTGTGAGCTACTATCAAACCAATTAAAAGCCGTTAGCCCGGCCGCCGTCGCTGGCGTCCGAGCAGGGACGCGCTTGGCAGTAACCGATCCCGAGGGGACGCTGCATAACATCTTTTTGGATTATCCAATTGCGGTAGCCGGGAAGACGGGTACCGCGGAATATTGTGATGATGTGGCTCGCGCGGCCAACCGTTGTGAGTTTGGTTCTTGGCCGACTCATGCCTGGACTTTGGCGTACGCACCGTACGATGATCCTGAAATTGTCGTGATGGCGTTTGCCTATAACGGCGGCGAAGGCGCCAGTGTGGCGGCCCCGGTAGTTGAGCGCGTGATCAAGGCCTATTTTGAATTGAAGTCCATTGATTTGGCAAAAGGCAATTCCGGTGGCTAACCTTTGGCGCTGTACAGTATAATTCTGCCATCTTCGGTGGAACGCAGTGGACACAACGACTCCTGTTATTCAAATCAAGGGATTACGCGATGGCTTGTTGGTCGTGTTGACCGGCGAGGTTTGGGAAGAGCAGCGCGCCTCCTTGATTGCCCAATTGGATGAGAAGCAATCTTTTTTCCAGGGTGCGCGCATGACTTTGGATGTTGGCTCTCAAGTTTTGGGTGTGACTGAGTTGGTGGAATTGCGCGATCTGCTTTCTGAGCGCGGGATTTCGCTTTGGGCCGTTCTAAGTGAATCGCCCAAAACGGAAAAGAGTGCTCAATTGCTTGGTTTGGCAACTCGGATCTCCAAGCGGCGGCCGGAGGAGAATCGTCACGCGGCCGTGGAAGACCTCGGCGACGAAACGGCTCTTTTCCTGAACCGAACTTTGCGGTCCGGCACGCGCGTGGAGTTCGCCGGCCATGTGGTTGTTTTTGGTGACGTCAATCCCGGCGCAGAAGTTATCGCCGAAGGAAATGTCATTGTTTGGGGACGAGTGCGCGGTTTGGTCCACGCGGGCGCGAAAGGAAATCGTAAAGCTGTTATCTGCGCGTTGGACCTCTCTGCGACTCAGTTAAGAATTGCAGATCAAATTTCGGCCATCTTAAAGCCTCATTCTGATCCTTATCCTGAAATTGCAAGTATCAATCCAGATGGGCATTTGCAATCAGAGCGCTGGCCAATCGGTTAAACCAACCAACAGGAATTATTCATGAGCGCACAAGTTATCACTGTTACGTCCGGAAAAGGTGGTGTGGGAAAGACTACCACGGTCGCCAATCTCGCCATTGCATTGGCCGCAGATGGCCGTAAAGTCGTCTGCATCGACGGTGATATCGGCTTGCGCAACCTGGATGTGGTAATGGGACTGGAAAACCGGATTGTGTACGATATTGTGGATGTGATTGAAGGGCGCTGCCGTTTGCGCCAGGCGATGATCCGTGATAAGCATTTTCAGGAACTTTATCTAATACCTGCGGCTCAAACGCGGGACAAGAATGCTGTCTCGCCCAGTGATATGACGCGCGTCTGCGATGAGCTTCGCCCCGATCACGACTTCATTATTATCGATTCGCCTGCTGGCATCGAGCGCGGCTTTCGGAACGCCATCGCTGCCGCGGATCGCGTTTTAGTGATCACCAACCCCGAGGTCTCTGCGGTGCGCGACGCGGATCGTGTGGTCGGCATTTTGGAGGCGGAAGAAAAATATGCGCCCGCGTTGATTCTGAATCGACTGAATCCAACTATGGTTAAGAATCATGATATGTTATCGGCTGAGGATGTGCTCGATCTGTTGGCAATCAAGCTGATCGGAATTGTGCCGGAAGATGAAGGCGTGATCGTCGGTAGCAATCGCGGGACGCCAGTGGCGCTCGAACCGAAGAGTCGCGCGGGGGAGGCGTTTCGTCATATTGCCAAGCGATTGCAAGGGCAAGATGTTCCCTTCATGGATCTTGATAAGCAAAGCGGGTTGTGGGATCGCATTCAACGTATGGCAGGGAGGAAATGATGGGCAGCTTCTTTGATCGCGTCGTCGGGCGAAAGCGCAGCGCGGACAGTGCGAAGGAGCGCTTGCAGTTGGTCTTGGTGCATGATCGTACCGATCTAACGCCGGCAGAGTTGGATGCTTTGAAGGATGATTTGTTGAAGGCCATTTCCCGCCACGTGGAAATTGACCCGGATGCTGTGCAAATTGGCGTCGAGCGTGACGGCCGCGAGCAGCGGCTGGTGGCAGATATTCCCCTGCGGAGCGTTGCTCGTCGCCGTACGGGGTAGTGAATGCAGCGCGGTCTTTCCTGGCGAAACTTTGATTTCCTTCTTTTAGGCGTGATCGTTTTGGCGACGTCCTTCGGCGTGGCAATGATTCGTTCGGCGGTCGCGGGGAATGAAGAGCTGGCTCCACTGGTTTCGCGTCAAATTTATTTTGCTTTGCTCGGCCTGGTGTTGATTTTTATCGTTGCCAGCGTGGATTATCGTTACTGGCTGGCGCTGTATCGGCCCATTTATTTTGGGATCATGGTTTTCCTGATCTCGCTATCCAGTCTCGGACAAGTAGCATTCGGCGCTCAACGCTGGTTCCAAGTCGGCGTGCTATTCATTCAGCCGACAGAGTTTGCCAAGATCGTGGTTGTGATTGTGCTGGCGCGTTATTTTGAACTCACTCAAAATGATCCACGCGACTTGCGCTGGATCATCAAAGCTTTCCTGTGGGCCTTTGGCCTGATGTTCTGGATTTTGCTGCAACCGAATCTAAGTAACGTGATCGTAATCCTGGTCGTTTTTGCGGCCATGATCTGGATCAATGGCTTACAGATCAGGCAATTGTTGATCTTCGGCGCGACCGGCTTGCTGTTAGCCTTTGCTGCATTTCCGTTTTTGCAACCGTATCAACAAGCGCGCGTGCTGACGTTTATTCGTCCGAATCCGAATGCTAGCTATGGCGCGACGTATAACGTGGAGCAAGCTTTGGTCGCCATCGGATCAGGCGGCTTGTTTGGGAAGGGTTATGGTCATGGGACTCAAACGCAATTGCGCTTCTTGAAAGTCCGTCACACTGACTTTATTTTTTCCGCGATCTCGGAAGAGTTCGGATTGGTCGGCGCGGTGTTGGTGATTCTGATCCTCGGCTTTATTATTTGGCGTTGTTTAAGAGCCGCACAAAAAGCGCGCGATGTTTCCGGAGCCATGCTGGCCTATGGCGTCGCGATTCTTATCTTCTTCCAGGGTGCGATCAATATTGGCGTGAACTTAAACATCGTGCCGGTTTCTGGTTTGCCGTTGCCGTTTATCAGTTACGGCGGTAGCGGTCTGACCGCACTCATGCTTGGTATCGGTTTGGTGGAAAGTGTTACGATGCGGCATAAACAATTGGATTTCTAGGAGAATGTCTTGACTGCTGTTTCCTCATCTGACGCAAATGATCGACCTGTTCGTACGCGTTTCGCTCCTTCTCCCACTGGACGTATGCACATTGGAAGCGCGCGTTCGGCATTGTATCCTTTCCTTCTAGCGCGTCGTACAGGGGGGACGTTTATTTTACGAATCGAAGATACCGATCAAAAACGTTTTGTACCCGGCGCGGAGCAGGAACTGATCGATGGCTTGCACTGGCTTGGGATTCAGTACGATGAAGGTCCCGACATCGGCGGGCCGTATGGACCCTACCGTCAGACAGAGCGACGCGCGATTTACCATGAACAGGCTTGGGCGTTAGTCGAAGCGGGCAAGGCCTTTCCTTGTTTCTGCGCGCCGGAACGGTTGGAGAAAGTCCGCCAGGAGCAGCTCAAGAATAAACAGAATCCACATTATGACGGCACGTGTCGCCTTTTGAGCCCTGAAGAGGCGCGCCGACGTGTGGACGCCGGCGAGAAATATGTGATCCGTTTCAAGATGCCGAAGGAAGGCTCGATCACGACAACTGATTTGTTGCGCGGTCCGATTACGACTGAAAACTCTGCGTTGGACGATTCGGTTTTATTGAAATCCGATGGCTTGCCCACGTATCATCTTGCCGCAATGGTGGACGATCACTTAATGCAGATCACGCATGTGATTCGCGGTTCTGAGTGGCTGCCTTCCATGCCGTTGCACATTCATGTCATTCGTGCTTTTGGTTGGCAGGAGCCGGTCTTTGCACATCTCTCTGTTTTTCTCAAACCCAGCGGCAAGGGCAAGTTGAGCAAGCGCGATAAGGCTGACGCCATGAAAGATGGGCATTCGATTTACCTCGGCGATATGAAAGAGCTTGGATATACGCCCGAGGGTGTTTTGAATTGGATTGCTTTGATGGGGTGGGGGGTTCCGGAAGATGATGTGATGACCCTCGACCAAATGATCGAGCGTTTCAGCATTGACCATTTGACGCCTTCACCCGCTGCAGTCAACTTTGCCAAGTTGGACCACTTCAACGGGACACATATCCGCCTCCTCTCGACCGAGGACTTGGCGGCGCGAATCAAGCCTTACTTCATCCAAGCCGGTCTCGGCGTGGACGAGGCGCGTCTCCTGAAAGTTGTCCCGTTAATTCAAGAGCGATTGGTTACGTTGGACGACTGCCTTGATTTTGCCGGATTCTTCTTCCGCGAGAATGTTGAACCAAATCCCGATGAATTGATCGCAAAAGGGTTAACGGCTGCCCAATCCGCGGAGGCGGCGCGCAAATCGTATGAGATTTTATCTTCGTTACCGGAATTGAATCATCAAATCGCTGAGCCACCAATGCGTGATCTGGTTGAGAAACTTGGTCTGACTCCCAATCAGGTTTTTGGTATTCTGCGCGTAGCCACTACCGGGCAAAAAGTAAGCCCGCCTTTATTTGAAAGCATGGAAGTGATTGGGAAAGAGAAAGTGCTTGAGAGAATAAAACGCGCGATCGCGATTTTGGAAATGCTCTAACAACGGGCTTAGTAATAAACCCATGCAGAACGGGGCTTTGTTCGGGCGGGAGCTTGAACTTTTTGGTATTTTCTCGGCGCATTGTGCCGAGCGGACCAGCGCTCGTACTTTCGCCAAAGCCGGCGGGCTATCTCACCTGTCATGGTGGCGATCCGTTCCTCGTTCTTTTCGCTAATGGTCATCCCTTTGCGTGTTAATACCCAATCAAAGATCAAGTGCTGAACTTCATGTGCAACCAGCTCGTGAGCCATGGGGGAGAAGTTCAATTCGCTCAGATAAATGTAGCCAAAGAGTCCCTGCCGCTGTTTTCTCGTCTCGGCCGCGATGTAATAGGCGTGACACTGGTTTTTGCGCTTGAACTGGTGAGGGCTGTCTGCTACGTAGACATTGACCCATTGTCGGTTATCGTTGAAATAAATGCGAAAGGCTGGCTTTGACATTTTCTTTTCCTCTTTGGCTTCAATATCCGCTGAGATTATATAGCCATATCCCTAGGTTGAAAATATCTATAACGTTAACGAATCGTTTTTGCTCAGTCAGTTAAGCCAATTGGTTATTTCAGAAGCGCGGACGCACATCGACTTGCGCATAGCCAATATGAGATAAAAATATCTGAAACAAAAACGCGGAGCATATCAGATTTTTCCTGCGTGCTCCGCGTTTTGAAGTTCATATTAAGTGGCTGATTTACTTTTGCTTTTTTTCGATCTTGGCCCAACTATCTTTCAGCGTTACCGTCAGGTTGAAAACCGGTTTACCTTCCGTGGAGTCGGAGTCGGCGCAGAAATAACCTTGGCGCTCGAATTGGAAACGGTCGCCAACTTTGGCCCCTGCTAGACTCGGTTCCATATATCCGTTGACGGTCTCCAGTGAGTTCGGGTTCAGACATCCCAGGAATCCTTCATCGCCCTCCTCAGGGTCCTCTTTGCTGAAGAGA
>DATKNJ010000256.1:0-6175 GCA_035541395.1 Anaerolineales bacterium | reverse complement strand
GTTTGCTGGAAGAAACGCAAAGGAACGCTGCACGCGACCAGTTAATTGCAAACGTTTCCAGCCGCATTCGTGAGACGCTCGATATGGAAACGGTTTTGCAAACTGCAGCAACAGAACTGCGGAAAGCCTTCGGGCTTCAAGAGGCCGAAATTCGTCTCGGACCTGCCGATCATCAGACAGTTGATTCCACTGCTGAAAATACGAGCAGAAAAAAGTCAACCGACTCTAACGGGCACAATGGCTCGCATTGATAAATTGACAAATGGCAAGCTTTAATTTCTCTTCCACCATGAGCAACCGAGAAACGCGCAATGCCCTGTATTGCGCAGTTGCGATATTGCTGGTTGCTTTCCTGAGTCTGATCAGTGTTTCTGCAGCTTCCATCTCTTCTTCACCGCTTTTGTGGGCAGAAGAGATTACGTTGCTAGGACTGGTCATTGTTTCGATTGTAAGCATCGTAGAAATCTATCGCGGCCAAAGAGAACGCAGTATCTGGAATTTGATCTATGCCCTTCTCATCGTCGCCGCACTGCGCACAATATTGCGAGAATCGATTGGACTGCCATTTGGAATCTTAACGGCAATTCTTATTGCAACGACCAGTTATTTATCTCTTCCACCAAATGAGGCGGACCGCGCCAACATTCTCGGATACACCGTCAGCGGCCTGATTGTAGCCTTTGATTTATACGCCGATTTTATTTATACGCGTCAACCCAGCCCCGCCAGCCTAATAAACTTAACCAGCGATCTCACCATTCTGGTGGTTATCTTCCATGTCATCATTATTATGGCGCAGGCACGCAGCTTGAATCTCGCTGCAAGAGTCGCAAATTTGTTTTCGCTTTTTAGCTTGGTAACCGTTTTCGTTATCGGTTATCTCAGCATAAGCGCCATTCAAAGTTCACTGGCCGCGAGTCAGATACAACTTCCCATAGCAACGACTTCCGCGATAGAAAACCTCCAGCGCGGGGTGATTCTTGTTGGCACGCTAATCGTTGTAATTGGCGCTATTCTTGGGACGGTTATCACGCGCGTTCTGACAACGCCACTAAATCGCTTGATTGACACTTCGACAAAGATCACGCATGGTAGCCTATCCGCACGCACCGCCATAGAAACCAATGATGAATTCGGCCAGCTTGGGCAAGCCTTCAACGAAATGGCCGAGAGATTGGACAACACGGTCAATGAACTGGAAGCGCGTGTCGCAGAACGCACACGCGATCTCGAACGCCGCGCCATTCAATTGCAGACTGCTGCTGAAATTGGAAACACCGCTGCCCAAATGCTTAGCCTTGACCAATTGTTGACTCATGCGGCGCGCTTGATCAGCGAGCGTTTCGGTTTTTATCATACTGGTATTTTCTTATTAGATGAACATCAGGAATACGCAGTGTTACGCGCCGCTAACAGTCTTGGCGGACAACACATGTTAGCACGCCATCACCAGCTGAAAATAGGCGAAGTTGGCATCGTTGGTTTCGCAACCGGAACCGGGCAACCTCGCATCGCTCTGAACGTTGGGCAGGACGCGGTTTTCTTCGACAATCCCGACCTCCCCGAGACGCGTTCCGAAATGGCATTGCCGCTGATCGCAGGCGGAAAAATCCTTGGTGCGCTGGATGTTCAAAGCACGGAAGAGTCAGCATTTACCCAAGAAGACATCAGCACGCTGCAGGTGTTAGCAGATCAGCTTGCAGTAGCAATCGAGAATGCCCGCCTGTTTGAAGAAAACCAAAAGACATTGGAAGCAGTTAGAAACGCTTACGGAGAATTAAGTCAATCTGCATGGAGACGCCTGCAGAAAGCAACCGGCACCATTGGTTACATCAGTCTTGCCCAAGGAAAGACTGTCAGCGTGAAAGAGGCTGAAGAACGAGAAGCAATTCCTGATCCAGCCATTGAACGTCCAACTGTATCAGATGACGGTAAAACGCTCTTTATGCCGGTCAAAATTCGCAACCTGACGATTGGCATGATCCGCTTAACAAAACCCGATCACGCCCCCTCTTGGATTGCAGATGAAATCGCAGCCGCGACTGCCCTAAACGATCAAATCAGCAACGCTGTGGAAAGCGCGCGTTTATATCAGGAAGCGCAACGGCGCGCGGTCAATGAGCGCCAAACGGCTGCAATCATTAACCAAATCCGTAGTTCGACCGTCATGGACACCATTATGCAGACCGCGGTTCGCGAGCTTGCGAAGACATTGGGAACTACTCGCGCGTATATCCAAATGTCTGTCCCCACGGCAGACAAGCCAGATGATAACAAAGTGGATTGAGATAGCATGAAACTGTCGCAGAGAATCCTCATCCCCACATTGGCCTTGTTCGCCCTGATCCTTGCTGGATTATTTTTCTATAGCTATTTGAACACGCAGGAAGAAAACAGGAATAGGGAGATTCAAGATAGCGCGCTCGCACAAGTCTTCTTCTATGACGTTATGGAGGATCGGGCTAACCTCGCGTTAAACCTTGCCTCGCAGACCGCCAGTGATCCCAATATCCAGGCGGCCTTCGCGGCACGCGACCGACAAAAACTGATCGATTTGACGGTTAATCCATATCAATCGCTGATGCGCTACCTCCCGATACCGCAATATCAATTCATATTGCCCTCATCGGTTTCATTTCTCCAAGTGAATAACGTTGGTCAATTTGGAGAGGATCTTTCGAAGTACAGCGATACAGTGAAGCAAGTCAACGCTACACAGAAACCGGCCTCTGGCATGGAAGTCAGCCGCGGCAGCCTTCACATGCTCGGCGTCGCGCCTGTTTACTATCAGAACCAATATATAGGAGCCATCGAGTACGGATTCATTGCCAATAACCTGCTCCTGAATTCTCTAAAAAGTGATTTCGGGGGCGATTGGCGGATTATGTTGACTCGCCAGGCCGCCCAGGCAGACTCGCCGGAAAATACAGCCAACTTAACACAAAGTCCAATTCCAAATTTATTTATAGTGACAACCACCGGGGATGTACCTTTTGCAAACGCTACGGCGTACGCGCAAGCACTTAACGGTGAAACAACCATTGCACATGTGCACGATCAACAAAATCGAGACTATAGCATTACAACCATTGCTCTTAAAGATTTCACGGGAAATATCATCGGTGTTGTAGATGTTGTAGCGAATCAAACTGCGATTATTCAAACACAGAACTCGCGTCTATTCATCAGCATTCTGGTATTCATTGCCGCATTAGCACTCGGTGCGTTCACGCTTACGAATGCAACGCAACGCGCTTTGAATCCACTTGACGAATTAACGCGAGCCGCTGGCACAGTTGCAAGTGGTGACCTGTCCCAGCAAATCACAGTGAAAAGCGATAACGAAATCGGGCAACTCGCCGAAGCATTCAACGGCATGACGGCCCAGCTGCGCGACCTCGTAGATGGCCTCAAGCGGAATGCAGAAGAGCGAACTAAAGAAGCTAAAAACCTGGAACGCCGCACGCGTGAACTGGAAATCTCATCCATCATCGCCCGCGATATTACCGTTGAGCGCGATCTGAATAAGCTGCTCACCAACGCCGTCAATCAAATTGCCGAAAGATTTGGCTTATACTATGCCGCCATATTTCTGGTGGATGATCTGAAAGAATATGCCGCACTGCGTGCGGCTACCGGCGATGCCGGGCACCAGATGATCGCAGAAGGTTTCCACGTTAAAGTAGGAAGCGTTGACAGTCTCGTTGGATTCGTTACCAGCAGCGGCTACTCCCGCCTCATCCTGGACACAGAAGCGGATGCCGCTCATTTTAAGAATTCCCGCCTCCCCAACACTCGTTCAGAAATCGCACTCCCGTTGCTTGTTGGCGAAAACATCATCGGCGCGTTGGATATCCACTCCAGTGAAGAAGCGGCATTTGATCAAAGCGACCTCCAAATCATGCAAACGCTGGCAGATCAATTGGCTATCGCCATCGAAAATACTCGGCTCGCTGAACAAATGCGCACCAACCTCGAAGAGTTGAATTTCCTTTATCAGGAACAGACGCGCAAGACCTGGAAAGGCGAAGTCGAGGCAAGCGATACAGCATTCGAATATGATGGTTTAGATGTAATACCAACCCACCGTGAGCTACCGCGAGAAATTCTAACGCAACTACGAAATGGACATCCAGTCTCCGTCAAGAATAGCCAGATCATCAACGGGAATGAGCCTAACAGCATAGACGATCATTCCATATTATTGGTCCCATTATTGCTGCACGGACAAGTCATCGGTACACTTGGTCTCGAAAGAGAAGACCCCGATTACGAATGGTCGCCAGATGAATTCACGATGGCCGAAAACATCGCAACGCAAACCGCGCTCGCTCTGGAGACCGCGCGGCTGCTCGAAGAAACCCAACGCCGCGCGATGAAAGAGCAAAGAATTGGCGAGATCACAGCCAAAATCGGGGCATCGATCAACATGCACAATATTTTGCAAACAGCAGTGGAAGAACTGGGACGCGCCATTCCCGGCTCTGAAGTTGTGATCGAGTTCCAAAGCAACAATAACAACCATGCAGATACAAGATAGAAGTTGCGTATGTTAAAGTCTCTTATTAACTTTTTCAAACCACCCACTTTTCCAGATGATGAAACTCGCACACGGTCGGCTTATTATATTAACGCGATCGTTCTGGTTGGAATTCCTCTTATCGTTGCACTGACAATCGTGCGCGCAGCTATGGGCACAGACCTGCCCTCAACGCTGATCCTCGCGGTCTTGATTGTTGTCCTCGTCATTGTGTGGACTTTGATGAAGATGGGATTTGTCCGAGCAGCGTCCTATCTGCAAGTTGCTGCCACCTGGATAGGCAGCACTTTGCTGGCTGCTTACGGAAGCGGCGTGAGAGGCCAGGGATATGCCAGCTACTTTATCGCTATGCTATTGGCAGGCTTATTGCTGGGTGGAAGAGCTGCTGCCTTTGTAGGTCTTATTTCAATATTAAGCGGTTTTGTATTGGCTTATGCGGAAACCCTTGGGCTGATCAAATATCAGCTTGACCCGGTTTTTTCGACGGCCAGCGAAATCACTTTCATTTTCATTATCAGCGCCATCCTAATATATTTGAGTCTTAACACTTTACAGAATGCCCTCAGCAATGCCAAGCAAAGCGCACAAAAACTTGTAAAGACCAATGATGACTTGCTTCGGCTACAATCCGCATTGGAAAGTAGGGTTCAAGACCGGACTACCGAGCTTGCACAGCGAACTACTCAACTGGAAACCGCCAACAAAGATGCGGTTCGTCGTGCAGCGCAACTGGAAGCATTGGCACAAGTTACTCGCTCCATTACTTCGATTCGTGATTTGCAGGAATTGCTTCCAAGCATTTCACGCGTGATCAGCGAACAATTCCAGTTTTATCATGTTGGAATCTTTCTGCTCGACGAAGCCAGCGAATTTGCCATCTTAAGTGCGGCAAACAGCGAAGGCGGACGCCAAATGCTCCAAATCAAGCATCGACTTCAAGTCGGCGAGCAGGGAATCGTTGGTAATGTGGCAATGACGGGAAAACCGCGCATCGCCATGGACGTTGGCCAGGACGCGATCTACTTCAACAATCCTTATCTGCCCGAAACGCACTCAGAGATGGCATTGCCGCTCAAAAGTGGAACTCGCGTCATTGGCGTTTTGGATGTACAAAGCACTGAAAAGAATGCTTTTTCAAGCAACGATATTCAGTTATTGAGTTTGCTGGCAGACCAAGTGAGTCTCGCAATTGAGAATGCGCGTCTCTTTGACGCAACCCAACGTTCTTTGGCTGAGGCCGAGGCTTTCAGCCATCAATATTTACATGAAACGTGGGGAAACCTCGCAGGGGATCGGCAATTACCCAGCTATCGCTATGACGTGACCGGCGTTGTTCCACACAAAGGTTCAGGAAAATTAACGGATCAAATTAAAGATGGAGACCAAGTTCAAAAAGCAGAAGCAAGCCAAGTCAGAGTCCCGATCGAACTGCGTGGAGAAATTATCGGTAGTCTAGTAGTGAATCCGCTTCGTGAACGAAAGTGGACTCAAGACGAATTGGACCTGATCAAGGCTGTCGCTGATCGCGTCGCAATATCCGCTGAGAATGCGCGCTTGTTCGAAGAATCCAATCGCCGTGCGGAACGCGAGCGATTGGTATCGGATATCACTCGAAAGATCCGCAGTTTCAACGAT
>DATKNJ010000255.1:0-6438 GCA_035541395.1 Anaerolineales bacterium | reverse complement strand
CAGCCATGAAAGAGTAGAGACAGCTGCAGAAATGCGAGCTGCCTTAGCAAACCAAGCCTGGGATTTGATCATCTGCGATTATTCCCTGCCCACATTCAACGCGCCCCAGGCATTGGACGTGATGTATTCCAGTGATATCGACCTGCCATTCATCATTGTCTCTGGCACCATTGGCGAAGAGACCGCGGTCAGCGCGTTGAAAGCCGGAGCCAATGACTTTATCGTAAAAGGAGGCCTCGCCAGATTAATCCCGGCCATTGAAAGAGAAGTGAAAGAAGCCGAAGTGCGGCGCGAGCGTAGACAACGTGAACGCGAAATGGAAGCCATTGCTTCGATCAGCATCGCCCTGCGCACCGCTCAAACGCTTGACGAAATCTTGGCTCACGTTCTGGATAAGTCCCTGCAACTGCTAACAGGGGAATCCGGCGGCATTTGGCTCTATAACCCTGCCAACCACGAGATGAGACTCGAATTTCAACGTAACTTCACAAGCGATAGCCCAATGATCGTGAAGCAAGGTTTGGGATTGGTGAAATTGGCCGTAGAAAAAAAGGAAACGATCGTGTCCAGGAATCTGCGCACCGACTCGCGCATTGCACCCGAAGTGCGGGAAAATCTTCCGGAAGATTTAGGAGGCATCTGCGCGCTCCTGCAGGCGACCGACCAAGCAGTGGGAGTTATGTTGATCACATTCAAGCCGCCACGTGAATTGACCGGCGGCGAATTACGCGTACTCAACGCCCTGACCGAGATCGGCGGCAGCACGATCCACCGCGTACGATTACATGAACAGACTGTCGAGCAACTGGATCGGCTGGATGCCCTGCGCACAATTGACCTGGCTATTATCAGCAGTTTCGACTTACATGTTTCGATCAATGTTGTTTTGGAAAAAGTCATCGAACTGCTCAAGATAGATGCCGCTTCCATGTTGTTATTCAAACCCGGACTCGGAAAGCTCGAGTATTCTGCCGGCCTCGGCTTCCGAACTCGCGCGATTGAAAGCTCAAGCCTTCACATCGGCGAAGGAATGTCGGGACAGGTCGCCTATCAACGTCGAACGCTGGTACTAGAAAATCTTTTAAAGTCGCCGGAACATGCCCGCGACCAAATGGTCCGAGATGAAAATTTCGTTTCATACGCTGGTGTTCCGCTAATCGCCAAAGGGGAAGTCAAAGGCGTACTGGAGGTCTTCAATCGCTCGACTTTTCGGCCTACTGCAGAATGGCTAAATTTTTTCGAGACGCTTGCAAGCCAGGCCGCCATCGCAATCGATAACGTTCTACTCTTTGAGAATCTACAAAAAATAAATTTCGAACTGGCATTGGCGTACGATCAAACTCTGGAAGGCTGGTCGCGAGCGCTCGATTTGCGAGATAAGGAAACGGAAGGTCACACACAACGCGTTACACAGATGACCCTAAAATTGGCGCAAAGCCTGGGCATCCACGATAATGAACTGCTCCAAATCCAACGCGGCGCTCTCCTGCATGATATCGGCAAGATGGGAATTCCAGATAACATCCTACTGAAACCCGGGCCGTTGACCGATGAAGAATGGGTTGTTATGAAAAAGCATCCAACCTATGCGTACGAAATGTTATCCAGTATCAATTACCTACACGAGGCTTTGACCATTCCTTATTGTCACCACGAAAAATGGGACGGTACAGGATATCCGCGCGGCTTACAAGAAAAGCAAATCCCTCTGGCCGCGCGCATCTTCGCGGTTGTGGATGTGTGGGACGCACTCACGAATGATCGTCCCTATCGTCCCGCCTGGAAAAAGCAGGATGTGATCAAGTACATTCAGGAACAGGCCGGAAAACATTTCGACTCGGAGATCACAAGTATCTTTCTACAAGAATTCGCGAGAACTTGATCGGATTTGATTTGCATCTCTCTTGACCTCAAACCCGCTCCGCCAAAACGAGCCTCCGACTCACAACCTCGCGTGTTACTCAATGTAAAACCGAGAGCCTCCAGAAATTCTGGAGGCTCTCGGTTAATTAGAATAACTGCCCTTGTTCAAAAGAATCAGAAGCCAATTCACCCCACGGCAATGACGGAATATCGATCTCCTGCGCAATCCGCTGATGTAATTCGCGGCATAAATATGGTGCAAGCATGTTATCCGGTGAATGACAAAACACAAACGCATCAGCGCCTGCTCGCAACTCGGAAGCAATATAACTTCCCCATTCATCGAGCAGCGGCGCGTTGACTTCCATTTGCGGATGACCGATGTAACGCAGAAAGACAAAATCCGCGGTGCGTTCGGGCAGAATCGGAACATTCGGTTTGCGCGCACGCGCTTCGAGCAAAGTCTGATACACACTTCCTTCGAGAATCTTATCGCCATCCAAGCTGCGAATGGGACGGGTATCGATCACCACACGCGCCATATTGTGCTCAGATAAAAGTTGATTAAGCGTTTCATGATAAGGCGAGTCGAACCAATCGAGATGGCGCACTTCGACAGCCAACTTAAACTCACGCGGCCAGGCTTCAAGGAAGGTTGTTAGATCCGCCAACAGCGTAGGTGAATATTTGGGCGGTAGTTGCAGGAACATCGGTCCGAGACGCGAACCGAGTTGACTCATGATCTCGGCGAATTGAATCGCACGATCTACGTAATCCGCCAGCTTGCCTTCATGACTGATCGCTTTCGGAATCTTCGGGCAGAAGCGAAATGTCTCCGGCGTCTCCGACAGCCACGATTCAATCGTCTTCTGTGCGGGAACCGCGTAAAAAGTGGTGTTACCTTCGATGGTCGTCAAGCGACGCGCATACTCGCGCAAAAAGTCCGCAGGCTTGGTGCCTTTCGGGTAAAAGTTCCCGACCCAGCCTTTGAACGACCAAATGGGGCAGCCAAGATAGAGACTCACGGATTTATTATATAATGAGTTCGATCTTTCAAGCCGAGGGAAAAATGGATTCGAATCATAAGCAATGGAATGAAGAGCAACAAAAGCTAAAGCGCGCATTAGCATCAAACAATACACAAAAAGCAATTGAGTTGTTTTTAATTCAACACGCGATGGTTCACTCGGAGAAAATGAGCCATTCAAAATTATGGTCATTCGAAGATGAAATTTGGGAGGGATTAAGCGATGCGACAGCTCGTTGCATTCCACCAAATGGAGAACATTCCATCGTGTGGATTTTCTTCCATCTGGCACGCATTGAGGATATTACAATGAACATGCTCGTAGCCGGGACTCCGCAACTCTTCCTACGGGAGGGTTGGTCTCAAAAACTAAAAACGACGATTCAACATTCAGGCAACCGTATGGACGAGAGGCATGTTGTCCAATTGAGCGCCGCGATAGACATCGACGCGCTGCGCACTTATCGTTCAGCTGTCGGGCGTCGAATGCGGGAGATCGTCAAAAAGCTTACGCTCGAGAAGTTAAAGCAAAAAGTTGATCCGGCGCGGTTACAAAAAGTAATGGATGAAGGCGCGGTTACGCCCGAGGCAATAGAAATCGTCAATTATTGGGGCAAGCGTACTATCGCGGGCTTATTGCTCATGCCGCCTACGCGACACAACTTCCTGCATTTGAACGAGGCATTAAGAATCAAGCAACAATTAGAGAAATAATCATGGAAATTACCAAGACCCTTTATATTACAAATCGAAAAGACTGGCGCAACTGGTTGAAAAAGAACCATAAGACAGAAAGTGAAATCTGGCTGGTCTATCCCAAAAAAGCAACAGGCCAAGCGCGCATCGAATACAACGACGCAGTGGAAGAGGCTTTGTGCTTCGGTTGGATCGATAGCATCATCAAGAAATTAGATGACGATCACACCGTTCAGCGCTTTTCGCCGCGCAAACCAAAGGCAAAATATTCGCAGGCGAACATCGAACGCCTGCGTTATCTGATGGCAAGGAAACAAGTTGTTAAAGAAGTGGCAGAGACGCTGGGCGATGTACTGAATGAAGAGTTTGTCATCCCACCCGATATACTGAAAGCCATTCAAGCCAATCAAGAAGCATGGAAGAACTTCCAGAAGTTTTCAGACTCTTATATTCGGATTCGCATCGCGTTCATCGACGGCGCGCGCAATCGGCCTGAAGAATTCAAAAAGCGGTTGCGATACTTTATCGAGATGACGGAGAAGAATAAGATATTTGGCTTCGGCGGAATCAATAAACATTTTTGAATCGATCGCCACAAAAATAACCAATGAACCTCGTCGAGCAAGCACAAAATTTTATTGAAAGTTTCCCTCGCTGGGCATCCACACAGGCTGACATTCTGTCTGTTGCGCTCGTTGGTTCTTACGCCAGGAACGCGGCCAGAGAAGATTCCGACGTAGACTTGGTTATCATCACGGACGATCCGCAGAAGCATCTAACTCAAACTGAATGGATAGCGAACTTCGGAATGGTTGCCAAACAGCAAATCGAAGATTACGGAATGCTCACATCGCTTCGAGTTTGGTACGAGAGCGGACTCGAGGTAGAGTATGGATTTACTACGCGCGAATGGACAAGACTGCCGCTTGATCAAGGAACCCAACGCGTGATCGACGATGGAATACGAGTCTTATTTGAAAGAGATGTACTGCTTAGTCCGCTCGAAACACATCATTCTTAAATTGGCCGCACAAACGCGCGCAGTATAATCGCCATCAGCGGCATGGTATTACAATGTCCAAACGTCAAAATGCGCGCAACACGGGAATTTTGTGGGGATTGATTCTCGCGGCAATCAGCATTGAAATCATATTACGGACCTGGCCGATCATTACAGGTATTCCCGAAATGGACGGTATGTTAGTGGTCTGTATTGGGTTTTATATTTCCGCACATGCCGCGGCCAACTTCCTAACGGCTATTTTATATGAATTAAATTTTCGGTACCGGGCTTCCTGGATTGGTTCGAATCTATCCTGGTTGATATTGAATGCGCTGGTCATGCTAAGCGGATTATCACTTGTGGTTACAGGCGTATACCGATACTTTAGCCGCGCGTTTTAATCCTTATACCTTCAGAGTAATGTTATTGTTTCCAAACGACCAACAAAATCTTATTCACGATGACGGTAATGGCATAGATCCAACCCAAAGTCGGTTGGCCGCTGGCAAAAAGGGAGAGCATGCCCGCAGCAAACAGAACCAATTCCAAGGCCAAGAAAGAAGCGCCGCTTAAGGGATGAGTCGCTTTCGGGGCGAGGAACGTTCCCCACAGCACAGCGATCAAAACGGGCAAACCAATCCCAAAAAGGATTTTCATGAGCCAACCCGATTGAGTCTTGAATCCCCAATAACCCACAACGACGAGCAGGCAAAGTTCCAACAAAAACCGAACCGCCAGGTTCAACATTTTTAAAACGTCCATGAATCGCTCCAAATTATTTCTGCTGTAAACCAACCACCAAAGCCGATACCAACCGGCGAAAACTTTCATCGCAATCCTGCGGAAGGCCGAAGCCACCGGCGACCTCAAGCGTAGCGAAACCATGCACCATGCTGCGGAAGGCGCGCAATCCATGAATGGCGTCTTCCCCTTTCAAACCCAATGAAGACATGACCGTCAAGCCTACATTCATGGTGCGTTCATCTTCATACACCAAATTTTTATCCTGAACTTGTTGTGTGCCCGAAGAACGCAGCGTGGACATATACAGTCCCGAATATTCTTTGACATAATCGCGAAACGCCTGCGAAACCTCCATGAACAATTGCGTGCCACTTTTGCCAATGGCAGCCGTGCCCAAATGATCCGCGAGCAATTTGGCATTGAGCACCGCCAGTTCCTGCTGCAGTCCCGTCAAGCCATCGACATGGTTGTACAAAGAGGGTGTCTTGATCTTGAGTTTCTCTGCAAGGCGGCCGAGAGTCAACGCCTGAACGCCCTCCGCGTTGAGAATATCGACTGCGGCTTGCAGCACTGCGTTCTTATCGAGTCGCGCGCGAGCTTTACGAGGCATGTTCTATCCTTTCAATGAATTCATAAACCCGATCATCAACGGCGCGGTCACTTCCGGCATTTCAGCATGCGGATAGTGTCCAGCGCCATCGATAAGCTTGTATTCGCCGCGCACGGCTTTTGCTACACGTTTGGCTTCAGCAACAGGATTTTTGAAATCAGGATCTTTGCTGCCCATCAACACCAACGCAGGTTGTGTCACCTTTGGCATTCGCTCCCCAGAAGCGCGCTTCGAGGCGCGCAGCGTTCCCATCACCGCTTCGAGCCGTCCGCGCTGCTTGATGTTTGCATACAACGCAGAGATATAACTATCAAAGTCCGCGGGCTTACGCGTGGGATACAGCGACGTGTAATATCTCTTCCACATCGAGGCGCCCCACGGGCGGGCAAACATGATCGAAAGCAGGAAGACCAGCGGACCGTTGCTATCTCCATCGACAAACGGATCGACGAGGATCATGCCGCGGATACAATCCGGCGATTCGACCGCGGACCA
>DATKNJ010000254.1:0-8325 GCA_035541395.1 Anaerolineales bacterium | reverse complement strand
TTGGTGGTTAGATGGTTTTGTAGTTCGGTAGTTGTTGCTTGATATTTGATCTTCGTTACTCGATATTAGAAAATCGAGATTTGATCCAGACGATTATCTATTCTCGAAAATCTAATCTCTCTTTCGCTTCATTCTGTCTCTGCTCGCTTCGCGCGGCGAGTGAGGTGGATTCTGTTTCGAGATTCAAATCTATACTTTGTTATCTTGTTCTGATATATTTAGAACATAGATGTCAACTCCGAGCCTTCCGCATTCACCAAGTAATTTTGAAGGTATTAGTAAAGCAAACTCTGTTGTAACAATCTTTAGCATTACACCCAAATGATATTCTTTGATCTTTTCAATTTGTTCCCTTTCCATTGATATCAATAATTCTGTCGCTTTATCAAATAGAAAATTTCTCTTTACATACTCGGGTTCAATCTTTTCGTTCCCAATATATTCAACTATAACTGAATTAGACTCTTCAGTCGGTCTTTGTATCATCCAACTATCAGCCATGCGCTTCTTTTTGAGAACGGCTATGATCTCATTGGCTTCCTCACCGTCATCAAGATGATGAATTTGCAAGAATACTTCCATATTCTTTCTTTTCTATCCTCTCACATTCTTTCCAAAACCTTTTTCCACTAGCACATTGCCGTCTTTGAAAGCCTCGCGTCCGCGCAAAACGACGCGTCTCACGCGTCCCTTCACCTTCCACCCCTCGAACGGAGTCCAGCCGCAGCGAGAGAATTGATCCGCTGCTCTGATTTCGTATTCGGTATCGTCATCAACTTCGATCCAGGTTTCGGGCTGCTCGGGCAGATGGAAAATCTTGCGCGGGTTGACATGCATTTTTTCAATGATTTGATCAATGGTTAATCGTTCATCGTGAACAGCAGTCAACCAAAGAGGAAGAGCGGTCTCCACGCCGGGAAATCCCGGCGGCGGATTGTCAGAATCTTTTTCTTCAAGTGTATGTGGTGCATGGTCAGTGGCAAAACAATCGATCACATCCATATTCGCCCATAAAGCATTTACATCTTCTTTCGTGGCGAGGCGCGGACGAACTTCACCTCGACCGGGATGTCCATGTGAGATTGTTGGAATATCATCTTTAGATAAAAACAAATGATGCGGACAAACTTCGCACGTCACTTTAATGCCGCGTTCTTTCGCAGCTTTGATCAGCAAAACCTCTTCCTTCAAAGAAATATGAGCAACATGAACCGGACGATCGTAAATGGCCGCGAATAAAATCGCAGCGGCCATGCTTCGGCTTTCACTGTGGACGACCAATGGCATATTCTTCGGCCAATTTTGAAAATGCGGTGTCCACAATGTCATGTCATTGAGGCGCAACTCACCGAAAGTGGAGTCGAGGTACATTTTCAAACCCGCGGCTTTGCTGGCGAGCAATGGAACGATCTCCGCGTTATCGGGCCCCGCGCCGAGGTATTGAGCGTAATCACAACGCGCTTTTTCTTGCGCGGCGTTCAGCGCGAGATCAAGAGTCGCAGCATCGAAGATTGGCGGTTTGGTATTCGGCATGGCAAGGATCATCGTCACGCCGCCAGCCAGCGCGGCTTGCGTAGCAGTATCCCAATCTTCTTTATGGGTCTGCCCGGGTTCGCGCACGTGGACATGAGGGTCAATTAATCCGGGAAGTTTAAGCATAGGCAAAAAAAGAGAGCCGATAACGGCTCTCTAAATCGAAAAGGAAAATATTTAATTTAACGGTAGCAGTATGTCGGTCTCGTAAGAAGCGGTTGAACATTTCCGCCTGATTCTATGCCTGCGCGGGAATCTGTCAAGAGTCAGTTTCATCATGACAATCATTCCTCGATTTATCCATGTTGCCGATGTTATAATCCCGCGCAATCATTCGCAAGGAGCATTGGATGGCATATCAAAATGTAAAAGTCCCCGCGGGTGGGGCAAAGATTTCAATTCAAAACGGAAAGCTTCACGTTCCTGACAATCCGATCATTCCATACGTGGAAGGCGATGGCACCGGCCGCGATATCTGGCGCGCTTCGGTGCGCGTGTTCGACGCGGCAGTGGAAAAAGCTTACGGCGGCCAACGCAAAATCCATTGGATGGAAGTGTACGCGGGCGAGAAATCGTTCAAACAGTTCAATACCTGGCTTCCCGATGAAACCGTGGATGCCTTCAAAGAGTTTCTAGTTGGGATCAAAGGCCCGCTCACGACTCCCATCGGAGGCGGCATCCGTTCATTGAACGTTGCACTTCGCAAACTGCTGGACCTGTATGTCTGCCAGCGCCCGGTGAGATATTACAACGGTGTGCCTTCTCCCGTTAAACATCCCGAATATGTAGATATGGTCATCTTCCGAGAAAACACCGAAGATATTTATACCGGCATCGAGTTCGCGAACGGGACCGAAGACAACCAAAAGTTCAAGCAATTATTCAAGGAAGCTTTCCCAAAGGAATACGCCAAGATGCGTTTCCCGGATACAGCCGGAATCGGGATCAAGCCGGTTTCCGTGGAAGGCACGGAACGGCTCGTACGCGCCGCGATCCACTGGGCATTGGAGAACCATCGCAAAAGCGTGAACTTCGTCCATAAGGGAAACATCATGAAGTTCACGGAAGGCGCGTTCAAGGATTGGGGTTACACGCTCGCCAAGCGCGAGTTCCGCAATCAGATCGTCACCGAACGCGAGACTTGGATTCTTGGCAATAAAGAACATAACACGAATCTCTCCGTTGAAGAAAACGCCAAGATGATAGATCCCGGCTTCGATATGATGTCGCCCTCGCAGCAAGCAGATATCAAAGCCGAAGTGGAAGAAGCGCTGAAATTATGGAATACGCATGGCGATGGCAAATGGAAGAAGATGCTGCTGATCAAAGATTCCATTGCCGACGTGAGTTTGCAGTTCACGCTCATTCGTCCGCGCGACTATGATGTAATCGCCACGCTCAACTTGAATGGTGATTATCTTTCCGATGCGTTGGCCGCGCAAGTAGGCGGCATCGGAATCGCGCCGGGCGCAAACATCAACTATGAAACCGGCCACGCCATTTTCGAAGCGACTCATGGCACCGCGCCGAAATACGCCGACCTCGATAAAGTGAATCCCGGCTCGGTGATTCTCTCCGGCGAGATGATGTTCCGTTATATGGGTTGGACCGAAGTTGCGGACTTGATCGTCAAAGGCATGGAAGGCGCGGTCGCAGCCAAAACAGTCACGTATGATTTCGCCCGTTTGATGGACGGCGCAAAGGAAATCAAATGCTCGGAGTTCGGCGACGCGATCATCAACTGGATGGATAAGACTCCGAAACCGGTGAAAGCAGTTGTTGTAAAGAAGGTCGCAACGAAGAAAGCAACAGCAAAGAAATCGGTTAAGAAAGTTGCGAAGAAGGCCGTGAAGAAAACCGCGCCGAAGAAATCAGCGAAAAAATCTGTAGCAAAGAAAGCAACAAAGAAAGCCTCTAAGAAGAAATCTCGCAGATAAAAGTCAACTAGTAAAAAGAGCGTGTTCAGTGAACACGCTCTTTTTTTTAAGGCGTTGGCGTGACCGAGAGCTTCGCCGCGTCCTGCGCGGTCTGCGGCATACCAGCCATTACCCAACGCATGAACGCATCCACCACATCGGGCTTGAGTTGGCTGTTCGGTGGCATGGAACGAATCACCGTCTTGGATGGATCGTTCGGATCAGGAATTGCATGTCCTTGAATCACTTGCAAGAGATAACTATTCGCGTCGCCCGCGATCACATCCTTGTCTTTATGATCACCGGTCGTTAGGATTTCCTGATAGCTGGTCATCAAAAAGTTATTGTTGGTCTTTCCCGCGCGGTGACAGGAAATACAATAGCGCGTCACAATCGGCGCGATGTGAACATCATATGAAGGCACTTCGTTGGCGGCCAGCGGCGGGAAGAGCGGCTTGAGCGGCGGAGCTTCAAAACGGTCATCCCACGAATAACGCATGAACGTCACGATGTTTGCAATATCACCCGTGGAAAGCTGACCTCCGTACGCCTTGCCAAACGGAGTCATGCCGGCATCCGGGCGGCCATAGGCAATCACTTGCGCCAGCGTGGCGTCGTCAAGTGTGTACAACACATCGTGTCCGTTAATCGGCGAGATCACTTTGCCTTCCAAGCCCTGCACGCCTTCGATTGTGGACACTTTGCCATCATCGCCATGACACTCAACGCAATTGACCGAATACAAATCCTGCCCGGCCTGGATTTGATCGGTCAGCGTCGCGGCGACAGTTATTTCCGTTGAAGTAGCTTTGGGTGCGATAGCGAGCACTGTCCCGGTAAAAACCAACATCAAAACAGCGGCCAGCCCTGTCGTCCAGACCATGACGCGAGTCGGGATCTGTTTGAACGCAAAAGTAAACAAGAATAACAAAATGATGGTCACGCCCGGAATGACGAGTCCCGCGATGGCTTGCAATAGACCAATAAACGTCGAACCATCCGGTGAAACGGTGGGAATATCGGCCATCAGAGTCAACAACACAATATCGACCACCATGATCGCCATCAACGAAATCGGCAGGACGCGCTTGCCATAATAACGATTTGGATTTCGATCAATAAATGGCATCAACAACAGCACAAGCACTGCCGCGCCTGGCACGACTACTGTTGCAATCCATTCGATCTTGCCCAGCAAAGGGATTTGCCCATAAAGCGCCAGAAATTTGAACAGGAAGAGGAAATACCATTCGGGCCGCGGAATGTAAGAGGTGTCGCTGGGGTCGGCTTTGGGTTCAGCAGGCACACCGAGGAAAGTCGCCAGGAGAATCAACAAAATAAAAATCGCCAGTGACACGATCACATCTTTGAAGATGCTGTCAGGCCAGAAGAATTCGCCGCGTCTCAGTTCGCGTTGGTAGCGTTCTTTGATTTGTTTCTTGGTTCCGTCGTCCATAAAACCTCTTTACTGCCAAGACACAGAGTCGCAGAGTCTTTCTGTTTAATCTCTCCGCGTCTTCGTGACTCTTCTTTATTCGTCTTTACTCGGATAATGCGACTCACCGTGCTTGATGATGAGATATAAATGCACGCCGATCAAACCTGCCAACGCGGCGGGCAACATCCAAATGTGTGCGGCGAAGAAACGTTGGAGAGTCAGCGCGCTGATATCCGAACCGCCGCGCAGGACCTTGAGGATGAATCCGCCGATGAAGGGCACGCTTCCAGCGATCTGTGTTCCAACGGTTGTGGCCCAAAAGGATTTTTGATCGTACGGAAGCAGATAACCGGTAAAACCCATGCCGAGCGTAAGCAGGAATAATCCCACGCCGATCAGCCAGGTCATCTCGCGCGGATATTTGAACGAAGCCGTCACAAAGACGCGCAGCATGTGAATGAAGACCACGATCACCATCAATGTGGCACCCCAATGATGGATGCCGCGGATCAACCATCCGAAAGCCACGCCTTGCATGATGTAGTTGATCGAGTCGTACGCGTGATCGGGCGAGGGCGTGTAATAGACAGTGAGGAAAATACCGGTTACGCCCTGCAAAATAAAAAGGAATAGACTGGCCGAGCCGAGCGTATTCCACCACATACCTTTTGGCTCAGGACGATCCAGCAGATTTTTATAAAGGTCGTTCAGGCCGAGGCGTTCGTCCAACCAATCAAAGATTTTTTTCCACATGGTCAGCTTTCCGCGAAAAGAATTTCGAGTGTGCCGTCATCCGCAACGCGGGTATTGGTATAACGATCCAACGGGCGCGGCGGCGGGCCAGCCAATACTTTTCCGTTCGCGTCGAACTTGGCGTCATGGCATGGACAAACAAACGCGTTCGCCTCACTCTTCCAATTGACCGTGCAACCCAAATGTGTGCAACGGCTATTCAGGATGATTAAATCTTTGGGATTATCCGATTTACGAACTACGAATCCGCCGTGACTTGTGGAAGTTCGCTCCCAGCCGTTGACCTGAACCTGCGTGAAGGAAAACGGAAACGGGACTCCGACTGGGATTTGATCCAGTTTTCCAATCGGCACCCAGGTTTCTTTTCCAGTGGAATGAAGCGCCGGGTCAATTAAATAGGCAATGGCTGGCAAGCCCAGCACAAACGTAATCGCCCCCCCGACGAAGAAGGTCGTCGCTTTGATAAAATCGCGGCGGCTTAAGTGAGAGTCCGGCATAGACGCCTCCTAACAAGACCAACTCGCGTACTGGTAATCGATTAGAATACAAACTCGTCCGCTTGCAATCAAACGATGCGGGCGTATAATCGGATTATAAAGGTCAATCAGCCCTTTTTTACAGGAAGTGTGGACTGGAATTATAGGACGATTGTCACTTTTATGCGAGAAAGAATTTCTAAAATCAATTGTTCGAGGAGGCGTAGATGGTCTTGAAAAGAAATGTCAGCCTGGCCACGGGCCTGCGATATCGAGGGCAAGGCCCAATGCTGACGTTTGTCCTGCACCGCATTGGCGGTCTGGGCATGGCAATCTTTATCACGACGCATATCCTGGCGTCATTCGTGGGCGGGTCAGTTGGAACTTTTGTAAATACGATTTACGAAAGTTGGATCTTCCAGATCTTCATCTTCTTCTGCGTATTCTTCCACGCGATTAACGGCTTGCGGATCACCATCCTCGACTTGTGGCCGAAGCTAATCGAATATCAACGCGAAGCCATTTGGGTGGAGTGGGCGGTCTTCATTCCATTGTATGGCTTTGCAGTTTTCGTCATCGTTCGCACGGCGCTGATAGGAGGCTGACATGGCGACAAAATCGAGAAACCTGTCCATCGCGCAGCGCGGCCTGACGAACTTCGAGACCATGATGTGGGCCTTCACGCGTCTCTCCGCACTGGCCATGTATGGATTTATTCTGTTCGGCATGATCGGCGCATTGATTATGGGGGCGCGCACGCAAATGAATTTTGCAGATTTGATGCGCTGGGCTTTCATGCCCAACGTGACTCACGTGCAAAACACAAACGTGCCCGATCTCAATCTGTGGGCTTCGCCGTTTTGGAAATTAACCGCCATCGCATTACTGCTGGTCGCATCAGCGCATGGTATCCACGGATTGGTCGTGATCGCGGATGATTACATCACCACGCCGCGCGGCCGCCAGATTGTGCGCCTTCTGAGCATTATCTTTCTGGTCGCCATGGGCGCGATCGGCGCGTATGTGATTTGGACTTCATAGGACTGAATACGAAATGAATATTCACCAATTTGATGTGGTTGTAGTCGGCGCGGGCGGCGCGGGACTCATGGCCGGATTGTATGCCTCACGCGGTGCGAAGACTGCAGTCATCAGCAAGTTATATCCCACACGTTCCCATACTGGCGCGGCGCAAGGAGGCATCAGCGCGGCCTTTGGTAATCTCGAAGAAGACAAGCCTGAATGGCACACATACGATACCGTCAAAGGTTCGGATTATCTCGGCGACCAGGATGCCATCGAGTTCATGACCAGCGAAGCAATCGACGCGGTGCTGGAACTCGAACATATGGGCCTGCCTTTTGATCGCACACCCGATGGCCGCATCCTGCAGCGCAACTTTGGCGGGCATACCAACAATGAGACCGGAAAACCTGTCCGGCGCGCCTGCCACGCCGCGGACCGCACCGGACACATGATCCTTCAAACGTTGTATCAACAATGTTTGAAGAACAAAGTTAACTTCTTCGATGAATTTCAGGTTCTGGATTTTCTGATTGTCAATGGCAAAGCTGCAGGCGTGGTGGCAGTGGAACTCGCCACCGGCGAACTGCACACCTTCCATGCCAAGTCCGTGATTTTCGCCACAGGCGGGCACGGCCGTATCTTCGCGGTGACCTCGAACGCGTACGCGTATACGGGCGACGGTGCAGCGATCCTTCTACGCCGCGGCCTGCCTCTCGAAGATATGGAATTTTTCCAAATCCATCCGACCGGCATTTACAAACTCGGCATTCTTATCACCGAAGGCGTGCGCGGCGAAGGCGGCGTGCTCATCAATGGCAAGGGCGAGCGCTTCATGCCAAAGTACGCGCCGACCGTGAAAGACCTAGCTTCGCGCGATGTGGTCAGCCGTGCGATTTACACGGAAATCCGTGAAGGGCGCGGTATCAACGGAAAGAACTATGTATATCTGGATGCGCGTCCTGAATCGATTGCGAAATACGCTGCGGAAGATGGGCGTAAAAATCCGGATGGCACGCCTTATACGATTACGGCTGAGGAACTCCTCAAGAAGTTGCCCGATATTGTAGACTTCAACCGCGTCTATCTCGGCATCGATCCGATGACTCAGATGATGCCTATCGAACCAACTGCACATTACACGATGGGCGGCATCCCGACCAATAAATATGGCGAAGTCGTACTC
>DATKNJ010000253.1:0-3156 GCA_035541395.1 Anaerolineales bacterium | reverse complement strand
TGCGCAAACCCAATGTTTCAGAAAAGAAGTTGACTTCGTTGAGGATCATGTTGTTCCTATTCTTTATTTTCAGTCGTTGCTAGAAGTTTGCAGTATGACGAAACAATGACATTACGATCCTAATTTCCCAACCGCCTTTTCCACTTCTCCTAAAATCTCTCCCGATTTCACTAACGCTTTCATCTTGTTATGATCGCTATATAACGGACGATCCACTTCGAGATGTTCCACATGTTTGCGAACCACTTCACGCGCCTTTTGCGTGCCTTTGCCCGGCGTGAACTCGCGAAAGTCCAGCGCTTGCGCGGCGGCCATGAATTCGATTCCTAGAACGCCATAAGCGTTATCGAGAATCTGTCCATTCTTGATGGCGGTGTTCATGCCCATCGAAACGAAATCCTCCTGATCGGCCGCGGCGGGGATGGATTGAATGCTCGCGGGCGTGGATAAAATCTTTTGTTCCACGATCAAATGATCGGCGGTGTATTGGCTGAGCATCATCCCGGAGTAGAATCCCGGCTCGTGGGCCAGGAAATCAGGCAGTCCCTGAGAAAGAGCCGGGTTCGTCATCCGATTGAGTCTGCGTTCCGATAACACACACACCATCGTGATTGCCATCCCCGCCATCTCCATTGGCAATGAAACCGGAGTGCCTTGAAAATTTGCACCGGTTAAAGTCAATTTATTTTCAGGCACGAAAATTGGATTGTCCCCGACTCCGTTCAATTCGATCTCGACTTGCGATCTTGCATAAGCAACCGCGTCACGCGCCGCGCCGATCACCTGCGGCGTGGAACGCATCGAGTACGCATCCTGCACTTTGGTCTTCATCTTGCCTGTGGTGAGATCGGAGCCTTCGATCACTTTCATGATGTTCTTCGCAGATGTGACCGCGCCGTTGAAGCCGCGCAGTTCGTGCAGTTTGGTGTTGTATGGTTTGAGATTGCCGAGCAATGCCTCAATGGACATCGCGGCCGCGATCTCGGCTTGCTTCAAAAAATTTTCCATATCGTAGATATGCAGCGCGGACATCGCGGTTAACAGATTTGATCCGTTGATCGCGGCCAGGCCGTCGCGCGCTTGCAAACCGGGAATCGGAATCCCCGCGCGTCGCATCGCTTCGGACCCCGCGAGTCGTTCGCCGTTAAAGAAAGCTTCGCCTTCGCCCATGAGCAGCAGCGCGGCCTGCGCCATCGGAGCGAGGTCGCCGCTCGCGCCCACCGACCCCTTCTGACAAACAACTGGCGTGACGCCTTTGTTCAGCATCTCCACCAGTGTTAAGGTGATCTCGGGTCTGCAACCGGAATTGCCGTGCGCGTGGACGTTGATCCTCCCCGCCAGCGCCGCACGGACATATTCGATCGGCGCGGGTTCGCCGATGCCTGCCGCGTGGTTGTAGATCAAATATTTCTGAAACTCTTTCACCTGCTCATCGTTCAATACCTTCTCTGAAAACTCGCCGATGCCGGTGTTCGTGCCGTACATAATCTCCTTGTTGGCAAGTTTCTCCTCCAACATGGCGCGGCAGACTTTGATGCGCTCCAAGGCTTCGGAAGCCAGTTCCACTTTTTCATTGAAGCGGGCAATGGCAACGAGTTTTTCGATAGTGAGAGATGAACCGTCGAGGGTGATGGGCATGAGAAAGACTCCTTAATGGGTTTGTCCCTTCCGCCTGCTTTGCAGGTGCCTCTCCCGAATTTGCAGAATTAGGGAGAGGAAGGGTGGGGAGGCACTATAATTATTGTACTCGGAAAGAAGTATCGCTATACTGATATATCTGATAGACAAAGGACACAGGACAAGACTCATGATCTCCACAGCCATCGAAGCGGACAAAACACAAATCCACAACATCACCGCACGAGCAGGAGTGTTCAGCCAGGAGGAAATCGACTCGGTTCCAGTGATGTTCGATGAGTACCTCGAATATGGTACGGGAAATGATGGCTATCATTTCATCGTATATCGAGAGGATGACTTTGTCCTTGGGTACGCCATTTTTGGTTATCGCGATCTGACCGATGGCGTGTATGACCTGTATTGGATCGCCGTCGAACCAAACGCGCGCAGAAAAGGCGTTGGGCGGGCATTAATTGCCGCTTGTGAAGAAGCTGTCCGAGATTTGGGCGGACGAATCATCATTGCTGAAACCTCAGGGACGGAAGAGTATGCGCCCACGCGAGAGTTTTATATCAGCGTGGGATATATCAACGAGGCAACGATCAAGGATTTTTATAAGCCGGGCGATGATCTGAGAATCTTCACGAAGCGTGTTTAATAAGCAGCGAAGACTGAACGAGTTTCCGCTTTGGATTTATACAATTGCAACGAGTTTTTTGATGGTAAGGACAACCCATCCCATCCTTTTCTTCTATAGATATTGATTACTCTCGTTTCTTTATAGGGGTAATGCTATACTCAAAACGACCGATCACATAATTAGACATACCTGTGTGGAATGGCCGAGGCCCTCATGAACAATATGCAGTTGGTCGTCTTCAGTTCAGAAGCCATCCTTATTGCTGTTTTGATGTTGTTTTTGTTTCGCATGAGGTCGCGCTTCGGTCTTTCCCCGCTCTATATTACACTCGGCGTCTTTCAGCCTGTTCAGACGATTCTGGCATCTTCCGTTTATGTGGAGATTCTACCGGGGGTGATTGTCAGCCCGGGCTCCGTGATCATGTTCACGGCCAGCCTGTTCGTGATTTTGCTGGTCTATATCTTCGAAGATGCCATTGAGACCCGCAAAGCCATTTACGGAATCATGTTTGCCAATTTGAGCATGACTCTGTTGCTGGTTATCTTTGGAATACAGCTTGATCTTTTCCACACTGTTAATTTTCTCAATTTGTCGCCCGCGATTCTGGATTACACCGCCAGAACCATGGTCATCGGCACCACAGTCCTTTTTATCGACTCGGTCCTGCTCATCTTTGTTTACGAGACGATCTGGCGGCTCCTGACCCGGAACCTTTTCCTGCGCATCTATTTGACCATCGCTTTCATCCTGGCCTTTGACAGTTTGGCCTTCATCACCGGCGTCTTTTACGGGCAGCCTAATTACACGACTATTCTGGTTTCATCCATTGTAGGCAAGCTTGTGATGGCTGCCTTTTATGCATTGGCTCTCACGGTTTATTTGCGTTTTGCCGAAAC
>DATKNJ010000252.1:0-3558 GCA_035541395.1 Anaerolineales bacterium | reverse complement strand
TGCGATCCTCACGCCCGACCCGAACGAAAGATTCCAATATCTATTCGACGCAGGACAGTCCGCGGCCTTCATGCAACTCGTCGCGTGGGAATTGGGAATCGGCTCCTGCCCCGCGTCCATTTATGACTTTGAACGGGCGCGCGCGATTTTAGCTTTCCCACCCGAATGGCATCTGCGACTCGCGCTCTCCTTCGGCTATCCCGCGGACGAAGAAAAACTCTCCGGCGCGCCGAAGAAGGGCGGACGGAGGTCGTTGGAGGAATTAGTGCATTGGGAGAAATGGTAGATTTCCCCTCATCCTGTCCTCTCCCGATGGGAGGCAAACACAATTACGCCAACCCGGCAAAATAATCTGTCTTGACCTGATGATTCGGCACGCCGAGTCGATGCAGTGTATCTTTCAGCGAATCCACCATATTTCGGGAACCGGAAAGATAGAATACGCAACTGCGATAATCCGACACCACTGAACGGATCATCTCCGGACTGATGCGCCCGACTTTGCCCGGCCAGGAGGGAGGCACATTGCGATTGCTGGTCACAGTGTAAACAGTACGAATCCCAAGCTCTTGTTGAGCGCGGTCAAAGACATCTTTATAGACAAAGTCATCGATGGCGGGGGCTGAATAAAACAAAGTAATCGGTCGGCGTTGGTGCGTATCCAACAGATATTTGATCATGCTGCGAAACGGCGTGACGCCGATCCCGCCCGCGATGAAGACGCATTTCTGGCGCGAGTTCTTCGGCAGCACGAAGTCACCGGAAAGCTGCGCGGCGACCACTTCCGTATTGTTGTTCAAAGCCAGTAAGGCTTTCTTGAACGTGCTGGATTGTTGATAGAACTTGACGCCCAAACGCAAGTTGTATTCGGTTGGCGAAGAGGCGAGGGTAAAGTAACGGCGGTTGCCGCGACTGTCGGCTTCGGGATGACCGAGCGTCCATTCCATATATTGACCGGGAGCAAAAGCAAATCGACGCGGCGCAGCGAAGACAAATTCCATTGTGTCCGGTGCGAGGCGATTCTTTTCCTTGAGCTTGAGAACCAGTTTATCTTTGGAGCTGACCAGATAGGAATAAATATTTCCGAGCAGGATGGCAACTTCAGGCGTGATAAAGAACGCGCCGATGTGAAATTGTGGCGCAAACAGAAAGCCGACCAACGCGCCGTAAACAATCCGCAGTGAACGAGTCGGCGGCGTGGTCAGTGGCTCGGTCAAGATGATGACGGCGAAGAAGATCAACGGCGAATAGACCAGAATGTTTTGCGTCGAGGCGAGAAAACTGGTGCCGGTGAATAAATCCGAAATCCAAGTCGTGACCAGCGCGGTGATGAGGAAACTAAGAACCATATCGAAGCGGCCGAGCTTGCGGACCACCAACAGCCCACCCAGAATCACGAAGACCAGCATCGGCCCGGAACCCACCCACCAACTGGCAGATTGATTGATGGTGAAATATGTCAGCGCGACTGCAAAGGCCGCCGGATTAAACAAATGTTTTCGCTTGATCGCCAGAATATATTTGGAGGCCATCGCCAGGATCGCAGCCCAACCCAAGAACCACAAATCGTTAAAGGATTGAATCGGCGAGATGATCAGCGCCAGGATCAAAGCCGTGATGTAGACTGATTCCACATTGGCGGGCACGCCGAAGGTCTGCGCGAAGAGGCGGTTCACAATCACCGAAACGCCCAGCAAAAACGCAACCGTCAATAGCAATGCGAAGGGATCGAAAGAAAATACATTGACGATGCTCAACAGAAACGCAATGCACAACAAAAAGATCAGATAATATAGCACCAGCCGATACATCGTGATGCGGTTGAGCAAGTTATCAATTAGGCGATTCATTCAAAACATACCTCGTAAAGCCGGTGGTAAAGGTAGCCTGTTTGCCCTGATCGATCATATAACCTTCGAAGCCCGGCAGATATTCGATGAAGTCAATCCCAGCCCAACCCATCGCAAAGGCGGCAGTCGCAAAACGGTCGGCGTCATAGATATTCGGGCCGATCACCGTCAGACTCAAAATATCCGTGATGAGCTGGCCTTCGTTCTTCGGATTGTAGATATGCTGGCCGCGCATATACGTCCCGGAAGTTGCCACGCCGCAATCGGTGAGCGACAGCACTTTGACGATCTCATTCATGTTGAACGGATTGCGAATCCCAACGCGCCACTTCTCGCCTTGCTCATTCTTGCCATGGATTTGTACATCGCCGCCGGCGTCCACATAATAATTTTCGAATCCTTTTTGGCGTAACATCTCGGCGGCGTTGAGAATCGCCCAGCCTTTGACAATTCCCGAAGGGTCACAGATTCCTTTATGGCGAATATCGAAATAACCGTTGGCCTCGACGCGCGTCTGTTCGGCCAACTCAAAGATCAAACGCATATCCTCGCTGGCTTCTTCCAGCTTTAGCTCGCCGCGGTTGATGCGCGAGATTTCACTTTGTTCTTTATAGGTGCTGAACTTCTCATCCACATACGCGAAGTAACCATACACATCATCGAAGAGTGCTTCATCCGCGGCCGCGTCGATCACCTCCAACGTCACTGGCATGCCCATCAAAATGCGCGTTTGCTTCACAAGGTTCAATGAGCCGTGGCCAGCGCGTTTTGCAGGGACATGGAAAAGCCTTCACTGGTCAGCGTGGCGCCGGAGATAATCTGCACATTCGCCGATTGCACTTGAAGCGCTTCCTGCTGAAGATAAGGCATCGCGAAGTTATTGATCTGTTGGGAAGTGCGGCGGTCGTGCGGATAATCCAGAAACTGAACATCCGTGATCTTTCCATTTTGAACCGTGGCTTGTACCTGCACCAATCCGTAAAATACGTTCACCTCCGGGCCGGTGTACGTTCCGTCCTTGTACGTGCCCTGACTCAACGATGGCGCGGTCGGTGTGGAAAATTGTATGGGCGGCGCGATGACCGGTGTATCGGTCGGCGCGGGAGCGTTGGTGGCCGGGGCAGATGGAGCATCGGTCGCGGGTGTAGTCGCCGGATCGTTCGAAACGGAAGCCTGCGCTTGGGAATTGGGAGCTGAACCGAGCGCGTCCTGACCGGTGGTTGTATCCGGTGTAATCGGCGCGGGACTCAGCCCCGGGTTGGTACTCGTCAATCTTTCATGGACGGTGTATGCAACAAACGAGAACACGACAAAAGCTGATAAGAAGAATTTTCGTATCCCCCGGCTAAAACTGGATGGTGCGTTGGACTTATTCCTCGACATGGTTTCCTCAGGCGAAATAACGGTGCTGGGAAAATGGTAGCATAGCTATATGACAATAAGATGAAAAACGTTTTTGTAGGGGCGACAGGCCTGTCGCCCCTATTGGTTGATGCTAGAATCACCCTTTATGGATTCCCTTCAACGATACATTTCCCAGTTCAAAGACCAACTCATCGGCGTTGCAGTCTACGACCTGCAAATGGGAGAAGAAACCCTCCTCCACGCCGAAGAGACCATGCACCCGGCCAGCACCATCAAAGTGCACGTGATGATGGAAGTCTTTCATCAGGCCGCGCAAGGTCGCTTCTCGATGGATGATGAAATT
>DATKNJ010000251.1:0-4801 GCA_035541395.1 Anaerolineales bacterium | reverse complement strand
TATCCAACCAGTTTGCCTTTCTATAATTTGACGGATATGCTGGCTGAGCGACGTTACTCGTTCAATGTTGTCACGTCCCCGGTCAGGCAAACGATCACTCGCGGTTATAGCATTTATCGTACAATTACTTTATACAGTACTGTCGCGCCGCGCCCGCTCGTGCTGACCAAACAAATCGACTGCAAATTTCCTTGTTTCAAAACATACAAGCCGCAATATCCCAAAGATATCATCACGTCTTATTCCGGTTTTGGAAGTTGGCTGGCGCGCTTCTGGTTCCTAATCGAAATGATCGCGTTGGGATTGTTTATTTGGAAGCTGATCAAATCTCGTAGCGATATTGCTTTGCAGAGCGCCTTTTTGGTTTGTATCCTTTTCAATTTTATTTTGCATCTTACCTATGGCGACGATCCTATGCTCTATTCACCGGATTGGACCTACGCCGTTATATTCTTTGTTGCGTTCTCGTTCAAAAGCTTCGCCGATAAGAAATGGTTTCAAGCCACAGGCTTGGCTTTTCTCGCGCTGGTCATGTTCAACAATTGGACTTTTCTGCGTTCCATGTTTCAGATTGTCTCCCCATATATAAAATGAAACCGATGCGCTGGCTCACCAGTATTTTTCTTTCCATCTGTTTTGCAATTTCGCTTGCGGCGCGTTTTTTCCATTTGCTGGATCGGCCACTGACTCAACAACTTCTTTTGATCCTTGTGCCCGCCATCGGCTTTGGTGTTTTGATCTTTCAAGTCTTTCCCTTTTTTGAATCGCATTATTCAAAAAACTCCTATCACGCGATTCTGTTTGTACAGGCTTTGACAAACGCGGCTCTATTTGCAGCGCTTTCAAATGTACCGCTTTCAATCCGCGTCGCAGATTTTATCTCTGCGTTCGGATTGAGCCTCGTGTTCTTGGTTCTATTTATCTCAAGTTACAAATACATCGCGCCAAAGAAATTTGAATTTGTCGTCAGTTGGCTGATTGCTTCCCTGCCGGCTTTTTTTGCGGCAGGTTATTTGAGTCATCTTTATCCCATTTGGTCCTTTTCGTTATTGACGATTCTTACGCAGATTTTCTTTGGTCTGGGACTTTATTTTCTCGTTTGTCATCTCGCCGATATTTTGCGGACTCGCTTTCTCGCCTCGATCCTCAGCCTGCTGACCGTTATCTCAGCTTTTGCCTTCGCCTTGTCCATCATTGGACTGTGCCTGCACTATCCGAATCTATTCGACCGCTCCGTCTTTGTCCCCGACGCTTCGCTGTTTCCGCTCTTTTTATTTTTCACAGTTTTGTCTCCTGCTTTCCTCGCGCAGACTTTGCAAACTCTCGATCAACGTGGCTGGCTGAATCGCTGGCGCACCGCGCGGCTGTACACATTTCTGCGTGAAAACTTTCCGGGCATTCTGCTTGGGCTTGCCTTCTTCGCCGCGTATGCTTCGCTCAGTTATGTTTTCAATCATCCCAAGATAGATACCACCGAAAACTATTTTGCCGCGGATAATTTCGCCTGGATGGGACGCCTCGCCGCGGATAACGGTACGACCATCGAAATGCGCTCTGTGCATCCATTTGCGTATTTTGTATTTCGACCAATTACTTGGTTATTCTCACTTATCTTCAATGGCGATCGTTACGCCGCGACTCTATTACTGATTCCTTTGATGGGCGGTTTGTGCGTCTTGCTGATTTGGCTGATCGTCAAGAGATGGACTGGCTCGCGCACGTACGCGTCTTTGATTGCGACATTGCTCGGCGTGAGCACGTCCCATCTTTTGTTCGGCTCGATTGTCGAGTCGTATATTTTTTCTGCCGCGGTATTGTTGTTGTTTTTCTTGTTGCTATTGGATGAACGGACTTCGCTTTTTACGCTGGTTGCGGTTGGCGCATTGACGTTTGGAATCACAATTACAAACTTCATCCAGACCTTTATCGGTTTCGTGGTTGCGCGCTTCAAACTTAAGACGATTTTTCTTTACGGTTTATTTGCTTCCGCATCATCCATCACGCTGACTGTTTTGCACGCCGCGCTTTTCCCCTCAGCGTTGTTGTTCTTCGATCCAGCAGGCGCAGGTGTGGAGTCGCAGTATGCGATCCCGGTTTTTGGTGAACCAGCGTGGCGTCTGATTGGACGCGCAATGCTGCTGCTCCGCAATATCTTTATGTATAGTCTCATCGCGCCCAAACCTTTCGCATTGACGACCGAAGTCGGCGGCCGATTCCCGCGTTTCAATTTCTTCAAGCTCTCGCCCGGCACGTTTGATTACAGCGGCTATGACACATTCGGCAAGATTGTACTTGCCGTTTGGTTCCTGCTTCTCACGGCGGCCGCGCTGGCTTTTGTATGGAACATCATCCGCATGCGCAAAGTGGATTTGAGTTTGGCATTTCCGCTGGTGCTGCTGTTCAACTTTGTTTTGCACATGGGCTACGGTTCCGAACCGTTCCTCTACGCCGCGGATTGGACGTACGCGCTGATTCTCTTCGTCGCGGTCTCGCTGATGGGGTTTGGCAAACAACACTGGTTTCAGGCTGCGCTTTTGATTTTCCTTGTTCTGTTGATGGTCAATCAGTGGGAGTTTATGTCTTTTATCTTGAAAACGATTTCCCCGTTCTTCACATAAAAAAACATTGGAAGGCACTGAGCCTTCCAATGTTTTTATGTTGCCCAAGTAACTGAACGCGAATCGATGATCAAGTCACCCTCTCGAAGAACATCGGGACGATGTGAGCGACAGCGAAGGGTCTCCGCCGCGAAGCGGCGGGATTCTCACCTGCACTTGCGTACGGTGCAAATGTCGGTCGCTTCGCTCTCTCACATGTGCCTGCGGCACAGTGCAGGCAGAGTGACACAGAATTCTTTATCCCGACCTGACGCTAAATCAAGCTTACGCTCCTTTGCCTTTCAACTCGTCTTTCAGAATCAGGCTGAGTACGATGCTCACCACGCTGACAATTAATCCACCGAAGAAAGCGGGCCAGAATCCTACAACGCTAAGTCCCAGGTTGAAGGCTTGCCCGATTTGGCCAGTCAGCCAGAAGAGGAAAGTATTGATCAATAACGTGAACAGGCCGAGGGTCAGGATGATGAGCGGGCAGGTCAAGATCTTGAGCAGAGGCCGCAGGAAGGCGTTGATCAACCCGAAGATCAGCGCCAGCCAGACGATCGAGACCCAGTTGCCGTTGAATTCAACGCCGCGGCCGTTGAGCAAAAAAATTGCCAGATATAACGCGATTGCGTTGATCACCCAACGCAGAATAAATTTTGTCATTGCGACTCCTTTGATAAAAATACGAAAGCAAGCCGCTTAAGTTGCGCTGCGAGTCTCCATCCAGATCAATGTGCGCACAGGCCGGAAGCCCGCGTCAATGATCGCGCCAATCAATTCGTCGGCTGGATAATCCAACGTCAGGTTGGTGTGATAGGACAACGCGCGCCGCGCGTGGATGAGCAGGGCTGTTACCGCCTCCGGGCTGGACTTTGGATCGGCTGCCAGCCAAAGAGAGTTTGAATCGCGCATAGATGGAATCCACGCCGCCGCGGCTTCGAGATGTTGACCTGCGGTGGGCCAATCGTTGACGCGCGTGGCGATCCATTGTTGCACGTTGAGGTCCACGAAAGCCAGATAGAGCCAGTTCCACAGACCCGGCTGAAGCGGGGAGAAATTCCAGGCTTGGTACCAAGCTAACTCGTCTGGATAGTTGCGGCGCAGCCAATCCTGTTGCTGCGGCCAATAACGCGGCTCGCGGATTCCAATTGTTGTATCGCTGTTTAAACGTTGCTGCGTAGCCTGGTCTTTGGCGACTTGCCAGGTGGTGCGGCGGGCGCGTTCGCGGAATCCCAAATCGGTGTACAGCTTGATCGCACCTTGATTATCGTCGCGCACATGCAGCCATGTGGACGAGACTTTGCGCTGTTTGGCATGCTGCAGGGCGCGTTCGGTGAGAGCGCGCGCAATCCCGCGTCGACGGAAATCCGGGTGAACGGCTACGTTAGCGATCAGATAAATATGCTTGCCGTTGTGACGAAACGGCACGAGGCTGGCGTTGCCAACGATCTTGCCGTTTTCTTCCCACACATAACCCGTGAGCGGTAGGGAAGTGCTCTCGGCAACTTTGGTGGCCCAGCGCAGGAAGTTGGAATCCTGACCCGCGCGGCGCATATCCTGAATATAACGCTGACCTTCGCTGTCCATGGTGCTGGAGAAGCACAGTTCGATCAGGTCGGCTACGGAGGGCAGGTCGCGCAGGATATTCAACGCGCGCAGATTCTTGTGCGTTTCAAGGTGAACGGAGATTGGAATGGAAGCCACACCCTAATTATAGTCGCGTGTGTTGGCGCGTAGGGAGTGCCTAAATCGTCACGGCGAGGCCGTGAGAAATGGAATCGCGTGATTGAATTTGCCTTGAGGGGATGTATAATTTTTGCAGACAAGGTATTATACAGACTCGATCTGTACAAATCATAGTTGGGTAGCAAATGAGTTGAGATCGAATTAAGGGAACATAAAGTGAACAAGGAAAAGAAACTCGTAACTTCCGATAAAACGGTTTATACAGTTGGTTATCTCCGTCAGGTATCCTGGCACACTTTGAAAGAAGCCAAAGAAGAAGAAAAAGGATCGTATCTGAATCTCATGGCTTCTTTGGTCTTCTCAGCGTTTACCATTGAAGCATATCTTAACTATTTGGGAGAAAAGGTCATCCCGTTTTGGTCTACAATCGAACGAGGCCTAAGCCCATCAAAGAAACTTGAAATAATTGTTACACAATTACGGCAACACATTGATTTTGTTCGTCGTCCATT
>DATKNJ010000250.1:0-12353 GCA_035541395.1 Anaerolineales bacterium | reverse complement strand
AGCTTCTTCCCAAATGAGTCACGCGCCAGGCTTCGAGCATGGCCTCATCTTGCACTGATGCCAAGGCCTCCAACGCGGACTTTTCGATCTCACCTAACTTATCTAACATACGTCCTCCGTTTTTGTAGGGGCGAAGCATGCTTCGCCCCTACATGAATTCCAAAATAAAAACCTCCCGCCCACATGGGACGGGAGGCGCGTAAGCGTCCCGCGGTACCACCCAAATTAATCGCTGTGCGATTCACTTGTGCCGACTAACATCGGCCTCCACGATAACGCAGGGATTGCGGCTCGGACTACTTTGTGGTTCACCCGAACGGCTCAAGAGGGAACTTCGACTGATTTCGGTCGAGTGCGAATTTCAGCCTTGCCTTCGCGCCTCTCTGGCGGCTTCTGCCAGCCTACTTTCCTCTGTCACAGCCTTTGATGTATTGCTTGTAATTATCTGCAAAAACAGATGCCTGTCAAGGCAAAGAGGCGGTTGGTATAATCCATCCGGTGAATTCAAAAAGGCTGCTTAATATCCTGCTGTATGCAGGTTTGATTATCGCAATTCTTGCACCGCGCTTGCCTGCTCTTGGTTCATTCTCCACAGCGGATGAACCGTATTGGTTGAGCATGGGCGCGGATTTTTATTATGCACTCGGTCAGCGCCAATTTCAGAATACGGTTTATGAATATCAGCCTGCCGTGACCACGATGTGGATTGTCACAGCCGCGATGCTGGTTTACTTTCCGGGATATCGCGGCATGGGGCAAGGCTATCTCGATTATGAAAAAGGCCTGCTCGATCCGTTCATGCTTCAGCATGGTAAGGATCCGCTTGTGCTGTTGCGCGATGCGCGCCTGATTCAGGTCTTGCTGATCACTGTTCTTCTGTTGATCCTCTTTTATTTATTGCAGCGATTGCTTTCCAAACCAATTGCTGCGTTCTCTGTATCGCTTGTTTCTTTCGATCCGTTCTTTCTGGGCCAGTCGCGTTTGCTCGATCATGAAGCTTTATTGGCTCTGTTCGTCATCATCTCAGCGCTAGCGTTGATGATTTATCTGTTTCAAGATCGCAAATTGATTTTTTTGATTCTCTCCGGTCTTTCGGCTGGCCTCGCGCAATTGACGAAATCCTCCGCCATCGCGGTACTCGTGCCAATTGGCGCCTTGTTGTTGATTCAAATTGTTCAAAATGGGCGCGCGGGTTTGGGCAAAGCCGTCCTAAACGCGTTGAAAGTTTTTGGTATTTGGCTGACGGTGTTGAGCCTCACATACATCATTTTTTGGCCGGGCATGTGGGTCGCACCCGGGAAAATGTTATATGAGGTATATGGCAACGCATTCAGCTATGCATTCGAAGGCGCGCGTTTGAAAGTGGTTGGCGATGTGGAGACTAGTCAACTTAGCCTCAACACGAATCTAGGCGGAATCGGACAACTTCTTTCAGTTGTGTTCTGGCGGACGACGATCGTTACCTGGTTGGGGATTCTCTTCGGGATGATTTTCTCGTTCACGCGGGACCGGGAATTGGTTCGTCCCAATGCGCGTTTGCTAACGCTGTTGATGACGATCACCGCGCTGGCATTTATCATCATGTTTGGCATTGCACAAGGACGCGACTCTCCGCATTACACACTGACGAGTTATGTCGCGTTGAATCTCGTGGCAGGCATAGGTTGGTTTTTTGTAGTTCAGTGGTTTGCACAGAGGGCGCGATTCCTTCGTTCGGACTGGAGCAAATACGCGGTCCTGTTTGCTGCGGCGTTGATTCAAGTCTGGAGCGCGGCTGCGTTTTATCCGTATTATTTCACGTATCGGAATCCTGTTTTATACGCGTTGAGTCCCGATAAGCAATATCCGCAGTTCGCGTACGGTGAAGGCTTGGAGTTGGCTGCGCAATATCTGGCGGAGTTGCCGAAAGCCAAAGATTCGATTGCAATGGTTTATTATGCGCGCGGTTGTTTCTCGTATTTCTTCCCGGGGCAGACGACGCGCTTCAAACCCTATTATGTTGATTCGGCTCACGTGCAGGATTTGTTGAACTCTTTGCATGAAGCGGATTATTTAGTGTTGTACAACGCGGTGCAAGGCAAGCTCGATAAGTATGATAAGTTGATGAATGCATTGGCTGATATAAAGCCTGTAAAAGAAATTTGGCTGAATGGATACAAGTATGCGACGGTTTACCGCGTGGCGGATTTTTCGCCAAGCGTGTTTGAAATGTTATCTCGTTGACGAGTGAAGATGCAAAAGAATAGATTGAGTTTGCTCCTGATGTTGGTCGTGCTGGCAGCCTTGATGATTCCATCGCATGTCATCGGCATCGATAAGTTCGCCACGATCGACGAGCCATGGTGGGTAATTTCTGGATCGAATTTTTATTACGCCATCACGCATCATGATTTTGCGTCTACGATCTATGATTATCACCCCGCGGTCACAACTACGTGGATTGTCACGACGGGTATGCTGGCGTATTTCCCTGAATACCGCGGGTTTGGTCAGGGTTATTTCGATGTGCGCAAGGACACGTTTGATAATTTCCTTAAAGAACATGGCAAGCAAACATTGGATTTATTGCGCGACAGCCGTCTGATTCAAACCGCAGTATTGGTTGCATTGGCGCTGTTGGCTTTCTTCCTGCTCCAGTTGCTGATTGACCGAATCATTGCTTTTCTCGCCATCCTCCTCGCGGTGGATGCGCCGTTCTTTCTCGGACATTCGCGCCTGCTCAATCACGAGGGCATGCTTTCCATGTTTATCTTGGTCTCTATGTTGAGTATGTTGGTTTATCTTCATCGCGGCCGCAAATGGATGTATTTGGTAATTTCAGGCGCGGCCTTCGGTTTGGCGCAATTGACCAAGTCGCCATCTATTGTGGTTGTGCCGGTGGTTGGCTTGATGTTATTTGTGGGACTCTTCGAGCGCGAAAGTGGAAAGAAACTTCTGGTGAAGTTGCTCGACGCGGTCAAGGTGTTAGGGATTTGGTTGGTCGCTGCCGTAATTGTTTATGTCGCGTTATGGCCGGGCATGTGGGTGGCGCCGGGAAAAATGTTGTACGAAGTGTATGGCAATGCATTTAGTTATGCATTCCAGGGCGCGCGTTTGGATGTGACTCAGGAGCTTCAACCCGCGAAGTTCAGTTTGAATACTGGCATAAGCGGCGCGGGAATTTATCTGTTGCGTTGGTTGACGCGTTCGACGTTAATCACCTGGCTGGGCGTGATTTTGGCAATCTTTGTCCTCTTTTCGAAGAAGAAAGAAATTGTCCCATCGTTGGTTAAGTGGCTGATCGGATATCTTGCTGTGATGGCTTTCCTGTTTATTGTGATGTTTGGAGTCGCACAGGGACGCGATTCGCCGCATTACATTCTGACCAGCTTCGTTTGTCTCGATGTGATCGCGGGAATCGGCTGGGGCTTCGCACTCATTTGGTCGTCGAACCGTTGGCCTGTTTTGAAAAAATCGTGGGCCGCGTTATCTGTCCTCGCAGTTTTGATCGCGTTGCAGATCGGCAGCACTTTGCCATATTATCCATACTATTACACGTATGAGAATCCGATCATGCAGGCAATCGTTGGCAATTCCCCTTATGGTTATGGCGAGGGACTCGATCAGGCCGCCGCGTATCTCGCGCAAAAACGGGATGCCTCCGCGACGAAGGTCTACGCCTACGCGGGAATGGGGCCGTTCTCGTATTTCTTTCCGGGCGAGACAGATGTGTTGAAAAAAGTATATCTTTCAGAGGACGGCCTACTGTCCATTATCGAAGGTATGAAACATGCGGATTATTTGGTGCTGTATTCCGCCGTTCAGGATAGTTTGCCAGAATCGGCCAAGTTATATCAAGCCCTGAAAGATGTTCCGCCTGAGAAAGTCATTTCGATTTATGGACAGGAATACGCGCGTATTTATCGTATCGTGGATATTCCTGAAAGCGTATACGAAGCGATGGCGCACTAAACATAATGGCCCGTGAGGGTCGTTATGTTTTTATGGGCGTGTGGTGCTAGTCGGATATTGTGTATATGTTGGAATCGGCGTGCGCGAAGCAGTCGGAGTCGGCGTGGGCGTATCAGTGGGCAGGAATGATGGATCGCCATGCCAGGGCAGAAAGCGCGTTATGCTTTTGACCGTGTCCCAGCCTTTGATCTCGCAGCGTTGCAAGAGAAACAAGTTCCCTTTGCCTTGATCGGCGGTAAACCCGGTGGCGCCCATCGCGGCGATGTATTTAGCGAAATGAATGTAACTCACGGCAGAATTTCCGGGGTCGCCGAACGGATAAGCGAAAGTTAGGATCGGGACTCCCAGCATTTTTTCAAGATCCAGTTTCGATTGAACCACTTCAAAGCGAACACTATCTGATGTCAACAGATCGGAATGAGTCTCGCTGTGACTTCCCACTTCCCAACCAGCCGCAGCCATCTCTTTGATTTGATCGGTGGTTAGGTAATTGGGCGTGTTGATGTAATCCACCACAACGTATAAGACGCCGGTGAAGCCATACTTCTTCATGATGGGAAACGCATTGGTGTAATTGTCTTCGTTGCTGTCATCAAACGTGAGAATGATCGGCCGCGGCGGCAACGACGCACCTTTCGTGATCGCGTCCACCAACATGGTGGTTGTGATCGTTGTATAGCCCCAATTGTGTAAAAGCTTTAGCTCATCTTCGAAGAGGGTAGGCGGCACGTAATAACGACTGCCAATCGGCGAGACGGCGATGTGATGATACATAAGGATCGGCACTTGCACATCGCCTGGGCCTTGTGCCACCCAGGTCGGCGTAGGGGTTGGCGACGCGGTAAATGTTGGGGTGATCGTAGGAGTCCGTGTAATGGTAGCCGTTTCAGTCGGGGGAAGAGACGTGGCGGTTTCCGTCACAGTGGCAGTCGGCGCAGGGTTGAGTCTGCCGCATCCAGCCAGCAAAATAGAAACCCCTAAAGTCAGGATCAATAATTTTCTCATTCAATTCCTAATGGTTGATTTGCCAAAGAATGCGCAGGCCGTCGAGCGTGAGCCACGGCGCGACGATTTGAATCTCATCCGTTTCTTTGGCGACGATCTCTGCCAGGCCGCCCGTCGCGATGACTTTCATATCGCTTCCCAACTCGGACCGAAAGCGGGCTACCATGCCCTCGGTCATGCTCACGTATCCGAAGAGGAGTCCCGATTGCATCGCATGGACAGTGTTGCGGCCAATGACAGAGGGCGGGCGCTGGAGGTCGATGCGCGCCAATTTGGCGGCGTGCGTGAAGAGCGCTTCGGCCGCGAGGTTGATGCCAGCAGTGATCGCTCCGCCGAGATATTCTCCATCTTTGGTAAGGGCGTTAAAAGTGGTAGCGGTCCCGAAATCGATCACGCAAGCCGGACCGCCGTATAAGTGCATCACTGCCACCGCGTCTGCGACGCGATCCGCGCCGACAGCTTTCGGGTCCTCGTAGCGAATGCGGATGCCGGTCTTCACGCCGGTGTCTACCACGAAAGGTGGCTGCTTTAGATATTCGTTACAAGCTTGGATGACGCGGCTGGTCAATTGTGGAACAACTGACGAAAGGCTGATGCCGGTTAAATCGGCAGGCGTGCGGCCGGCGTTTTGAAGCAAACCGAGCAGTTGCAAGCCGTATTCGTCTGGCATGCGGGCGTGATCAGTGGCGAGCCGCCAATGCGCGGATAACGTCTCACCATCATAGAGGCCGATGGTCAGATTGGTGTTGCCGAGGTCAATTGTGAGGAGCATATTGTTTTTCACTAGATGGCGCGATCAATTCGCTTGGCGATTTGAGCCATAGGAAAAGGATGAGAATTACAATGGGAAATACATGCATGTACAAACGATTGATCGAAGTTCGAATGTGCCAGTCCAAATCGTAGGGCGTGATCACGTACACGGAAAAGTATATCAGCAATTGGATTAACACGATTAATAGCGCATAAGACAAGCCTTCGGCGGGAGACTTGGTCTTTCCGGTCAGGAGTGTGTACAAAACCAGAATGGCAATAATGCTGATTGGACCTTGGCCAACATTCCACAACTCAATGCTGGTCTTTTGTATGATGTATTCGTAGCGGCTGATATCTTCAATCAGTTTGAGGATGTTTTGCCGATTCGTCACCAGATCATTGCCCGGTGCGAGGAATACCTTGAACAAGAAGACAACCGCTAATGGAAGTGCGATGCCGATCAGGAAATTTTTGAACGCTGATCTTTCTTTCGTCCAGGCGATGATTATCCACGCGGCCGCGTTGATGGCGGCAAACGTCAGGCCTTCGTTTTTCGTCCACATACCGAGACCAGTGACCAGTCCCGCGAGAATCGGAATCGTCCTCTCGCGTTTGAAGAGATAGATCAAGATGAGTCCGACAGATGCCAGGAAATAATAAGCTTCCGGGAGGTCGGCAAATTGAGTCATGCCGTTGTAAGCGACCATCGGCTGCGTCATCAAAACGATGGTCGCCAGCGCGGCTGTTTCTGAGTCGCGCAATGTATTGATGAAGCTGAACAATAAGCCAGCTACGCAAATGGTGAACACGAATGCCAGAACCATCGGGCCGCGGTCTGTTTCTTTTGGCAACAATTCCCAAGTGGTGGCATTGGCCATCGTTAGAAGAAATGGATAGTCGGGGTGATCGTAAATCCGCAGAAACGTTCCGGTCCAGTGCTGGCCACCGCGATAAACGAATCTCGCCACCACGTTCCAGTTTGACCAGGCATCCCATCTCCCGTGTGGATTTTGAACCGCGTTGATCCAAAATTCACCGATGAAGATGAGCAGTGCGACTCCGAAAAGGATGATCCAAATTGTGTTTGCTTTTGTAAGAGAGAACCTTACACTTTTAAAGAATTCGGCGATGGAAAATCTTTGTTTCCAGATGATATATGCGAGCAGAAGAAGGACAACGACTGTTTCAACGAGCGCATACACGCGCAAGTCGAGCTTGGCCCAAATCCACAAAAAGCTGAGGAGCGATGAAACGCCGACTCCCACCGGACCCGCCAGAAAAATCTTGACGATTAAATCTTTTACATCTGAGGATTTCCAAATCCATTGCACGAGCAAAAAGCCGAGGATGAAGCGCGGGATGAGAGCGAGGAAAGCTAATAGCAACATTTTAGTCTTTAATATCGTGGATCACGTAAAGGCCAAAACCTAGATCTTGAATCGTGTATTTTCCCAACTTTTGATCCAGCCAGGGCTTGATGGTTTTAAGCGAAACAGTATTCCCGAAATTACCGATAATCCACTCTTCTCCAAAACCTCGCTTCAATGCAACAGGAGCAACACCATATTGAACGAGGAAGAATTCTGCCTCATCATATTTGGAATTTGAATTCGGGATATCCGCGTTTTCAAGATAACTGGCTACAAAGACATTTGAGGGAATGGCCGCTTGAACGACTTTCATGTGGACTTCCCAGGTAGAGACCATTTCGTTGGTCACATCCGACAACTTGAAAGTGCTGAGAGTTTCGAATAGGTGATAGCCGCCTGCGGCGAGACATAAGATCGCAAGCAAATATGGAAGAAGAGATTTGACTTTTGTCATTTATGCCTTTTGTGCAAAGATTTTCTCCGGCTCGAGGATGGATGAGAACAGGAGAAAAACTCCCGCGGGATATAACTGCAAGACCAAACGACTAAGCGAGGTTCCGATGTGCCACTCTAAATCATGCGGCGTAATGACGTAGATCGCGCAATATCCCAGCAATTGCAAAAGGATGATGGCTGCAAGGACAAAGAATCTCATGCGCGAATCCGAGGGGATGTTTGTGTACATAACAACGGCGTAAACCGCAAGGCCAATCAAAATGCTGAATGGCCAGCCTCCGAACGTCAATGTTTCCTGGCCGAGGGATTTGAGAATGATCCAATAACGCGAGAAGTCTACGATTTTGGTAAGTGTGTCGTGACTGCTGCCAGCAAACAGGTCGCTGGGAGGGGCAAAGGCGATTTTAAAATAAACGATCACAGCCATGGGAATGGCTAATCCGACCAGATACCATAAAAATGGTTTGAACATCTTTTTGCGTGATGTAACTGCAAGCACTACTACGCTGACGGCCACCATCAACAAACCCTCGTTTTTCGACCATCCGCTCAAGCCTGCCATAAAACCGGCGATCATTAAGATGGGGGCGTAATCCAATTGAAAATAAAGATAGATCAACGCGCAGGCTGCAAAGATGAAATAAGTAACAGGGATATCTGAGATTTGCCCAATGCCAGTTTCAAAGAAGAAAGGCGTACAGATCAGAACAAACGTGGCGAGGCTGGCCTGACCAGATGTCCGCGTCAAACCTACCGAAGCGAACATCACGCCGAAGCTTGCCAGCGTGAACAGCAAGCCTTGCGCAAACGGCACGCGTTGCGTTTCTGTGCCGAGCGTTTCCCATCCCCATGCAACATTGAGAGGCACGAGCAGTGGATAGTCCGCGTGTGTGCCCCAGTAGAGATCAGGCGAAGTAGTGGCGCGCCAATTTTGAGGGTCCCGATAAATGAAGCGGGCAGCGCGATTCCAAATACTCCACGCGTCGAATGCTCCTTGTGGACGTGAGTTATAAATGTTGACAGATGCCAATATCGCAAAGACCAGCGCCAGGAGAACCGCACCGATCAATCCCCATTGCAGTCGCGACAATGTAGGCGATTTGAATCGATACCATGCTTGGCCGCGTTCTCGCAAAATGACAATTGCAATGAAAACAACCAACAGCGCGAGCTGAACCGCCATCATATTGACGCGACCAGGTGCGATCAATAAGCTCAGGAAAAAAAGAATCGAGCTGATCCCAAGCCCGGCTCCGATGCCGAGCGAAAATTTCAGAAACAAAGCTAACGCGCTTCGTTCGGGCCATATCAAGTGAATCAACAAACTGCCGATCAAAATCGCGGGCAGGAAAATCAAAAAACTGGTCACTGTCATGGATTGGCCAGCCTGTGAAACAAATATACGTTGTGCTTTAAGGGAATGATTTCAAACTTGCCCTGATTCGCTTTTTGCCATGCCGCAAAAGCCGGCTCGCTGAGAACCGCCACATTCCATTCCTCGACCGCGCCTTTTTTCAAGATCAAAGGGGCCAGCGAATATTGCGCCAGCAAATACTCGCTTTCCTGATCCCAATACGCGTAGGAAATGCCGGGCGCGTCCCATTCGCCAACATATCCAATCACGCCGCGCTTAATTGGCAGTGCTTTTTTGGCGGGCATGAGGCGCGCCTCCCACGCGTCGATTGCGGCGCCGCCCTGATTTAAGTTCAACGTTGAAAGCCAGGACTGGACAACTGAAAAAAAACCCGCCAGCACGAGCAAAGCCAAGAATATCTTCTTTAAATTTAATCGCATAACATTTTCCAAACTGACATTTTATCATCTTGGCTTTTTGACGGTGATAAACGCACTGCAATTTGATCTTATGTCGGTTTGAAAACTTTCTCTGGTTCTGAGACAACCGAAAAGAACAAAAACAGTTCGCTTGGATAGAGTTGCAGAATCAAACGATATAGTGATGTATTTAATTGCCAAATGAGTTCATGCGGGGTGAGGAGAAAAATCAAAAAATACCCCAAACTTTGTAGGAGAATCGTTGAAGCCATAGCCTGTAATCCTTTGTCGAAATAGGTCTCCCAATGAATCTGCATCAACAAAGCATAGAAAGCCAAACCAATAAAGATGCTAAAGGGCCAATAGCCAAATGTTAAAAGTTGCCTGCCAAGTGCGCCAAAAATCATCCAATATCGCGAGATGTCCAATATTTGTACTAAAGCGCTGCTGCCTGTAAATAGATCGCTTGGCGGTGCGATGGATTTGAAGTAGAGAATCATGGTTAAAGGAATTGCCAGCCCAGCCAGAAAAAATTTCAAGGAACGGAAAAGTTCTTTGAGATTTACAACGATCAAAGCTACCACGCAGGCCACAATTAATAGAAGCCCTTCATTCTTTGTCCATCCAGCTAGCCCCGCCATGAAGCCAGACAAAATCAAAAAGGCCGAGTTTTGTTGTGTCAATGCGAGGAACATCAATGCACTGGAAGCAAAAATGAAATACATCACTGGTACATCCGCGACCTGACCAGCGCCAGCCCACACAAAGAGAGGAGTTCCCATCAGCACCAATGTGGCCAAACTGGCCTGACCAATTGTCCGCGTGAGAGCGACCGTGGCAAACATCATACCGATGCTGGCCAGCACAAAGAACGCACCTACCATCATGGGCACGCGCACATTCTCGCTTCCAATCATTTGCCAGCCCCAAGCCACATTTAGCGGGACAAGTAATGGATAATCTGCATGGTCATGCCAGTACAAGTCAGGAGAAAGAGTGGCGCGCCAATTTTCGGGATCTCGAGAAATGAAACGCGCGGCGCGATTCCAAATACTCCAGGCATCGATACCGGCTTGAGGCTGCGCGATGCTCTGATCAACAAAGATCAAAACCAACATGGCTGAGGCGATTAGACCTACAATAATCAGGCCCCATTGTATTCTCGAGAGCGATAGGAAACGCCGACGTTCCCATTTCTGATTTCTTTCGCGAAGAAACACGATAATTCCCAAGGTCACAAACAGCACGACCTCAACTGCCAATACATTGATTTGTTTTGGCGCGATATTTAATGCCAGAAAATATAAAATCGAATTGATTCCCAGGCCCATCCCGATGCCCAATGAAAACTTTAATAACAGGGCCGACCCCTTTCGTTCAGGCCACAACAGATGGGCAATCAAACTGCCATTTAATATTGGAATCAAAAAAAAGAAAAAGATTGTCAAGATCACGGCGCACCCCGCCTATGTAACAAATACACGTTATTTTTCAAACAGGTTACATCGAACTTTCCCTGATATATTCGCTCCCAGATTTTAATTTCGTCCGGTTTGAGGATTGCCACGTTCCACTCGGCTTTTGCTCCCTGCACCAAAATCAAAGGCGCCAGTGCATATTGTGACAAAAAATATTCGGTCTCCAAATCCCCAAATGCGTACTTTACGCCCGGTACATCCCATTCCACCACATAACCAACGATCCCGCGCTTGATTGGCAAAGCCTGCTTAACTGGTTCAAGACGAGCTTCCCAATTTTCCACTGCTTGATTGCCGGTCGTGATGGTATTCAGGCTGCGCACCGAAATCCAGTAATGGACCAGCGAATATAAACAGGCCAACGCCAATAACGTGACCGCGACTTTTTGCAGGACCGATCTCATTAACTATTGCTTTCAAGAGGATTATTTTACCATTTCGATAATTTCGGCGACCATGTCAAAGCGATAGAATTGCGGCATGATGTAAACCCCGTTCGCCCAAGGCTTGAGGTTGTCCACCAGTTCGACGGCCAGTTCCACGCCCACGCGCGCTCCGTTTTCACCCGCGGCCTCGATCCGTTTGCGCGCCTCTTCCGGGATGGAAATTCCCGGCACCTCGTGATGTAAAAAGTTCATGTGCCGCGCACTGACCAGAGGCAGGATTCCCACCAACACCGGTTTATCCAGTTTGCCATATTGTTTTTCATAGGCATTCAAAAATTTCTGGCCATCTTCCGCGTTGTAAATCGGCTGCGTGAGGAAGAAATCTGCACCCGCCTTGATCTTGCGGCGCAGATTCTTGAATTCATTCTCCAAATCGGGCGGACACAAGTTCAACGCCGCGCCAACGAAGAAATTGGTCGGCTGGCCGATGGACGCGCCGGAATGATCGACGCCTGCGTTGAAGCCTTGCTTGATTAACTTGATGAGGCCCGATGGAACAAGGTCATAATTATCCATCGCTTCAGGATAATCGCCAATCGAAGTGGGATCGCCCATCACCACAAACACATTTCGGATGCCGAGCGCGTGCGCCGCGAGCAGATCACCTTGCACGCGCAAGAGGTTGCGTCCGCGCGTGGGAAAGTGCAATGTGGTTTCACTGTTCACTTTGCGTTGGATGATGTCACATACAGCCCAGGCAGACATGCGCATGCGCGCCATCGGGCTATCGGCCACGTTGATAACGTCCGCGCCGGCTTCGTGCAGCAGCGACGCGCCTGCCAATAGCTTATGAGTCGAAAGGCCGCGCGGCGGATCGACTTCCACGCAGATCGCGAATTTGCCATCAGATAATTTTTGTGCCAGTTGAGTGGGCTGCTGCGCGGGCTCGAGAATCTCCTCTTCGAGCGGAAGCAGGCTGACAGTCGAGGAAGACGTGGCGGGGTTTGCATCCAGCGCGCGGCGCATGGCCGCGATGTGTTGAGGCGTTGTGCCGCAACATCCGCCGACCACATCTGCACCAGCCTCGCGAAACGAAAGCGCGTACTCGCCGAAATATTCGGGATCGGCAGGATACATGATGCGGCCACCGACCTGCTCGGGCCAGCCCGCGTTGGGCT